>CAVJNL010000005.1:0-51953 GCA_963650985.1 Clostridium sp. CAG:413 | reverse complement strand
GGGATGCGGATGTCCCTGTTGCGGTGCCCAAAATTTCTGCGCTGCCTTACGGCGGGCGCTTGAAATTTTGACCGCGGCCACTCGCTCACCTCGCTTTATCTGCCACCGGCAGCGCTCGGTTCGCTCCCCACGGCCAGTGTGCACACTGGCCTCGCAATGACATTTGAGGGAGTTTGATCGGGTCATACCACCTGGAAGAGGAAGAATTTTAGATAGTCGGTTTCTTCTACGCCCCATAAAATTGGGTGGTCGCCGGATTGTTGGCGGTGCTCGATTTGGCGGAGTTGGACGCCAGCGTCGTGGGCGGCGCTTTGGAGCATGGAGATGAACCGCTCCGTGGAGGCGAAGTGGCTGCAGGAGCAGGTGGCAAGATACCCGCCCCGGGGCAGGAGCTTCATGGCCCGGCAATTGATCTCCTTATAGCCGGTCATGGCGCTTTCGATGGTCTTGCGGCTCTTGGTGAAGGCCGGGGGGTCTAAGATGATGAAGTCATAGATTTTCGGGCCTTTTTCCAGGGCCGGGAGGAGGTCGAAAACATTGGCGGCCTTACACTCCATGACGCTATCCAGGCCGTTGAGACGGGCGTTTTCGGCGGCGCACTGAACGGCAAACTCGGAGACATCCACCGCCGTCACATGCTTGGCCCCGCCTCGGGCGGCGTTCAGAGCGAAGGAGCCGGTGTGGGTGAAGCAGTCCAGCACGGTGCGGCCACGAGCCAGGCGCGCCACGGCTTGGCGGTTATATTTTTGATCCAGGAAGAAACCAGTCTTTTGGCCGTTGATGAAATCTACATGGTAGCGGATGCCGTTTTCCACGATGTCCGCGACCGTGAGGGTGGGCTCCGGCTCGCCGGGCAGGGGGAACCAGCCCTTGCCCTGGGTCAGGCCCTCTTTTTCCCGCAGGGCCACATCGTTGCGCAGGTAGATGCCCGCGATGTCCTGGCCGTCCTGGCGCAGGACCTGGGCCAAAATGGGGAAGAGGCGGTCCTGTATGCGCTCCATGCCCAGGCTCAGGACTTGGGCCACCAGGACGGGGCCGAAGCGGTCCACGGTCAGGCCCGGGAAGCCGTCGGCCTCGCCGAAGATGACCCGACAGCAGAGCAGGTCCTCCGGGGGCATGACGGTTTTGCGGTAGTCCCAGGCGTACTGGACCCGGCGCTGCCAAAAGGTGTCGTCGAAGCGGTCGTTGGCGTTGCGGGAGAGGAGGCGGCAGCGGATGAGGGAGTGGCTGTTATAAAACCCGGTGCCGAGATAGGCGCCTTTGCTGCCGATAATGTCCGCCAGGGTGCCGTCCTCCACGGGGCCGGTGAGCGCCGTCACCTCCCCGGCGTAGACCCAGGGGTGGCCCGCTTGCAGGGCCCGCTGGCCTTTGGGGGTGATGTGTACCTGGGGGTAGGGTCGTTCTGCCTTCATATTCGCGTCCGCCTTTCAAAAAATCAATTTATTGTAGCACATTTGTGGAGGGATTGCCATATAAATAAGAGGTGAAATTGCAATTAGGGAGGATGCGTCCTATGCCGACGATTTTTTTGAGCCCGTCTACCCAGGAATATAACCTCTATGTCACCGGGGCGGGCAGCGAGGAATACTTCATGAACCTGCTGGCCGACGAAATGGAGCCGCTGCTGCTGGCCAACGGTATACAGTTTGCCCGCAACGACCCCCAGGGGACCGTGGGAAACTCCATCAGCCAAAGCAACGCCGGGAGCTACGACTTTCACCTGGCCCTGCACTCCAACGCCTCCGGGCCGGGGAGCGAGGGGCAGAACCGGGGCATCATCGCCTTTTACTACCCGGGAAGCGTCAACGGGCAACGGGCGGCGGAGCTGTTTGCGGCGGCGCTGCGGGAAATTTATCCCCTGCCGAACCAGGTGGCGACCCGTTCGGCCACGAATTTGGTGGAGCTGCGGCGAACCAAGGCCCCGGCGGTGCTGCTGGAGATCGGCTACCACGACAATGACGCCGACGCCCTGTGGATCCAGGGGCACATCGGGCTCATTGCCCAGACCCTGGTGCAGGCCATGACGGAATATTTTGGGCTGCCCTATGTGTACCCGGGGCCCAGCCAGCCGGGGCTGGCGGTGACGGACTCCGGCGGGCCGGTGGCGCTGCGGGCCTATCCGTCGGCCCAGGGACAGGTGATCGCGGAGATACCCAACGGGTCCACGGTGACGGTTTTCGGCCAGTATCAGGGGTGGTATGTGGTGCTGTACGGGGGAAATTTGGGCTATGCCAGCGCGGCATTTATTCAGTTATAGGAAATATTTTTCGCATTTGCGGTTTTGCCCTTGACAGTTTCGCGGATTGCGATTAAAATTAGTAAGGATATGCACCCGAGAGATTTAGGGGATCTTTTTGGTTGTTTTCTACACTCAAACGGGAAACCGTTTCAAATGGATTTATACACAATCACAGGAGGTTGACCAATCATGACCACAGTTGGCTACATTGTAGCGGCTGCAGCCTTTGTTATTGCGCTGGTGATTGGCTTCCCGATCGGCATTCAGTACCGCAAGAAGGTAGCGGAAAAAGAAATCTCCAGCGCGGAGGATGAGGCCAAGCGCATCATCAACGAGGCCATCAAGAGCGCCGAAAGCAAGAAGCGCGAGGCCCTGCTGGAGGCCAAGGAAGAGATTCTGAAAAACCGCACAGAGTACGAAAAGGAAGTCAAGGAGCGCAGAGCCGACCTGCAAAAGCAGGAGCGCCGTCTGCAGCAAAAGGAAGAGAACATCGACCGCAAGACCGATGCCATCGAGAAAAAAGAGGAGGCCCTGAGCCAAAAGCACGAGGCCCTTCAGAAGGAACAGGATGAGATCAAGCTCATCAAGCGCAGCCAGACCGAAATGCTGGAGCGCATCTCCGGGTTCACCGCCGAGCAGGCCAAGGAATACCTGATCCAGCAGGTGGAGTCGGAAGTCACCCATGAAACAGCTCTGAAAATCAAAGAGATCGAGGCCCGGGCCAAGGACGAGGCCGACCAGCGCGCCCGGGAGATCGTGGCCACCGCCATCCAGCGCTGCGCCGCCGACCATGTGGCCGAGATCACCGTCAGTGTGGTTCCCCTGCCCAATGACGAGATGAAGGGCCGCATCATTGGCCGCGAAGGCCGCAACATCCGCACCCTGGAGACCCTGACCGGGGCGGACCTTATCATCGACGACACCCCCGAGGCCATCACCGTGTCCTGCTTTGAGCCGGTGCGCCGGGAAGTGGCCCGGCTGGCCCTGGAAAAGCTCATCGCCGACGGACGCATCCACCCCACCCACATTGAGGAGATGGTGGAGAAGGCCCGCCGGGAGGTGGACGCCGTTATCCGCTCCGAGGGCGAGCGGGCCGTGCTGGAGACCGGCGTGCGGGGCGTACACCCGGAGCTGCAAAAGCTGCTGGGCCGCCTGCATTACCGCACCAGCTACGGGCAGAATGTGCTGCAGCACTCCATCGAGGTGTCGCACATTGCGGGCATGATGGCCGCCGAGCTGGGGGCCGATGTGGCCGCCGCCAAGCGGGCGGGCCTGCTGCACGACATCGGCAAGGCCGTGGACCACGAGATGGAGGGAACGCACATCCAGCTGGGTGTGGAGTTCTGCCGCAAGTATCGGGAAAAAGAGGACATTATTCACGCCATTCAGGCGCACCACGGGGATGTGGAGTGCAAGACGCTGGTGGCCTGCCTGGTGCAGGCGGCGGACGCGGTTTCCGCGGCCCGGCCCGGCGCACGGCGTGAGAACCTGGAGAACTACATCAAGCGCCTGGAGAAGCTGGAGGAGATCACCAGCGACTATCCCGGCGTGGAGAAGAGCTACGCCATCCAGGCTGGCCGCGAGGTCCGCGTGATGGTGAAGCCCGAGCAGGTGTCCGAGGATCAGATGGTGATTCTGGCCCGGGAGCTGGCCCGCCGCATCGAGAGCGAGCTGGAGTACCCCGGACAGATTAAGGTCCATGTCCTGCGGGAGACCAAAGTGGTGGAGTACGCCAAATAAGATCATTCACAAAAAATTGCGTGTACGCTTGCGTACACGCAACTTTTTTCGTGAGGGGGATTTGCAGCCCGCTGCGCGCATAATTTTTGCGCCGGGCGCAAAAATTCCACACTGGCGGGCTGAGCGGTATTTTCCCCTACGCGCATGTCGCGAGGAAAAATGATTTTATTTTTTTACCGCCTACGGGCGGCAAATTCTGCGAAGCGCGTTTATGGCGAAAAAACAGCGTTTGCCGCTTGCGCGGGGCGGGTATTTTATATATAATAAGGTGAATCCATAGAAACGGAGGGCGGGGCATGCTGTTTAAGGTGCTGGCCGTGGGCGATGTGACGGGGGAGTGCGGCGTGGACTTTCTGCGCCGGAAGCTGCGCCCGCTTAAAAAAGAAAAGGGCATCGACTTCGTGGTGGTCAACGGGGAGAATGCCGCCGGGAACGGGCTGCTGCCGGGCCACGCGGAGGACATTTTGGCTGCCGGGGCGGATGTGATCACCCTGGGCAACCACACCTTCGGCAAGATGCAGGTGGCAGACTTTTTGGAGGAGAACCCCTATATTCTGCGGCCCGCCAACTTTACGGGCCGGGCCCCGGGCCGGGGCTGGGCCGTGTACGACTGCGGGCGAGTGCAGGTGGGGGTAATGAACCTCATTGGCCGCTGCAATCTGGATTTCAACGCGGACAATCCCTTTACCACCGCCGACCGCCTTTTGAAAACCGGGGACAAGCCCACCTTTATTTTAGTAGATCTTCACGCCCAGGCCACCAGCGAGAAGCTGGCGTTGTCGTACTATTTGGACGGGCGGGTCTCGGCCCTGTGGGGGACGCACACCCATGTGCCCACCGCCGATGCCCGGGTGTGCGAGAAGGGCACCGGGTACATCACCGACCTGGGCATGACGGGGCCGATGCGGTCCGTGCTGGGCATCCGGCCGGAGCAGTCGGTGGAGTTTTTCCTGGGCGGGCTCCCGGGGCGGTATCAGACGGCGGAGGGGCCGTGCAGATTGCAGGGGGCTTTATTTACACTGGACAGCGCCACCGGCCTGTGCGTCGGGGCGGAGCGGATAGAAGTTCTGTAAGGAGGAATCATACTATGTCGGTTGAAAAAGTGAGAGAATATTTGAAGAAATACGGCGTGGCGGAGCGGATGCAGGAGTTTACCGTGTCCAGCGCCACGGTGGAGCTGGCGGCGGTGGCCGTGGGCGTGGAGCCTGCGCGCATTGCCAAGACCTTGAGCTTTAAGGTGGACGAGACACCCATTTTGGTGGTGGCCGCCGGGGACGCCAAGGTGGACAACAGCAAGTATAAGCACTATTTCCACACCAAGGCCAAGATGCTCACCCACGAGGAGGCCGTGGAGCGCATCGGCCATGCGGTGGGCGGGGTGTGTCCCTTTGCCCTGCCGGAGGATGTGAAGACCTATTTGGATGTGTCGCTGAAGCGGTTTGACACGGTGTTCCCCGCCGTGGGCAGCGCCGCCTCGGCCATTGAGCTCACCTGCGACGAGCTGGAGCGCTGCTGCGGCGAGAACTTCGTGGAGTGGGTGGATGTGTGCAAGGGCTGGCAGGAGGAAGAGGCATGAAGGTCCTCCACGCCGCCGACTTGCACTTAGACAGCGCCTTTGCGGGCCTCAGCGACCGGGAGGCCGCCCTGTGCCGGGAGGAGAGCCGCGCCACCATGCGCCGCCTGGTGGACTGGGGCAACGACCACGGGGCCGATGTGATGCTGCTGGCCGGGGACCTCTTTGACTCCGACCGGCTTTACAGCCAAACGGCCCAGACCCTGGCTCTGGCCCTGGGACGGTTCCGGGGGAAAATTTTCCTGGCCCCGGGGAACCATGATTTTTACGCGCCGGGCAGCGGGTATGACACCGTGGCCTGGCCGGAAAATGTGTATATTTTCACAGCCCGGACGGCTCAAACGGTGGCTTTGCCGGAGCTGAATGCCTCTGTCACCGGGGCGGCCTTTACCGCCGCCGAGGAGCGTGCGCCCTTGGACGGGGCGGCCTTCGCGGGGGGCGAGGCGGCCATCCGCCTGGGGGTCCTCCACGGCGAGGTGACGGCGGGGGAGAGCAAGTACCGGGCCATCTCCCCGGCGGAAATCGAGAAAACCGGGCTCACATACCTGGCCCTGGGCCATGTACACCGCTGCGGCGGTGTGCAGCGAGCGGGGGCCACGGTCTACGCCTACCCCGGCTGTCTGCCCGGGCGGGGCTTTGACGAGACGGGGGACAAGGGCTTCCTGTTCGGCGAGGTGAACGAAAACGGGGCCGACCTGGAATTTATCCCCTTTGCCAGGCGGCGCTATCAGAGCGTCATGGCGGACATCACCGACCGCGACCCGGCGGAGGCTGTGCGCAGGGCCCTGGGGCCCGGGTGCGGGGACGATGTGTGCCGGGTGCTGCTCACGGGAGCGCGACGGGAGGACTTTTCCCTCGCGGCCTTGGAGGAGGAGCTCTCGGACTTCTGCGGGGCGCTGACCCTGGAGGACGAGACTTACCCGGAGGAGGATGTTTGGGCCCGGTGCGGGGAGGACTCGCTGCGGGGGCTGTTTTTGCAGGAGCTGCGGGCGCGGTATGACACGGCGGCGGAGGAGGAAAAGGCAGAAATTCTCCGGGCGGTGCGCTTCGGGCTGGCGGCTCTCGATAACAGGGACTGAGACTGGCGAAAAAACTTCGTTTTTTCTGCCAAAAGAGGTGTATATGAAAAAGATTCTCATGATCGGCACCGGGGGGACCATTGCGTCTGAGATGACCCCGGAGGGCCTGGCCCCGGAGCTGAACACGGAGCAGCTATTGGAGTTCATTCCGGACATCGGGAAGTTCTGCCGGGTGGACTGCATTCAGCTTTACAGCCTGGACAGCACCAACATCCGGCCCGAGAACTGGCTGGGGGTGGTGGACACCCTGCGGAAAAATTACGACGCTTACGACGGCTTCGTCATCAGCCACGGCACCGACACCATGGCCTATACGGCGGCGGCTCTGAGCTACCTGGTCCAGGGCAGCGCCAAGCCCATTGTCCTCACCGGGGCGCAGAAGCCCATTTGGTTCGACGGCACGGACTCCAAGCGGAACCTGACGGACGCCTTTCTCTACGCCTGCCGGGGCTGCGGGGGCGTGCAGATCGTGTTTAACGGCAAGGTGATCCTGGGCACCCGGGCGAGGAAGACATTTTCCAAGAGCTTTCAGGCTTTTTCCAGCGTCAACTACCCGGACCTGGCGGTTTTGCAGGACGAACGGCTGCTGCAGTACATCCGCACGGAGAGCCTGATGCGGCCTGTTTTTTACGACAAGCTGTGCATGAATGTGGGGCTTCTCAAGCTGATACCGGGCACCAAGCGGGAGCTGGTGGCGTTCATGATGGAGCACTACGACGGCATCGTGGTGGAGGGCTTCGGCGTGGGCGGCCTGCCGGAATACCCGGGGGAGGAGTTCTATCCCCCGGTGCAGCAGGCGGTGGAGCGGGGCAAGATCGTGGTGATGACCACCCAGGTGCCCAACGAGGGCAGCGACTTGTCCGTGTACCATGTGGGCGGGCACCTGAAGAGCACGCTGCACCTGCTGGAGGCCTTCGACATGACCACGGAGGCGGCGGTGTGCAAGCTCATGTGGATATTGGGGCAGACGAGAGAATTTGAACAGGTGCGGGCGCTGTTTAACCGCCCGGTGGCGTGGGATATTCTCACGCAGAACTGAAAGCCGGGGCTGGCTGTGGTCTTGACAATTGCCGCGCCGCACGATACAATATTTAGTTGAAATACATTTTTTTGAAAATTATTTTATAGAAAAAGTTAGGAGATACATCATGGCTAAAGACCAGAGAAATGTGGAAGCCATCACCCCCATGGAGGTGGACTTCGCCAAGTGGTACACCGACATCTGCCTGAAAGCGGAGCTGGTGGACTATGCCTCCGTGAAGGGCTTTATGATCCTGCGGCCCTATGGCTACGCCATTTGGGAGAACATTCAGCGCATTATGGACGGCATGTTCAAGAAAACCGGGCATGTGAATGTGGCGATGCCCGTGCTGATCCCCGAGAGCCTGCTGAAAAAGGAGGGGGAGCTGGTGCAGGGCTTTGCCCCGGAGGTGGCCTGGGTCACCCACGGCGGCAGCGAGCAGCTGGAGGAGCGGCTGGCGTTCCGGCCTACCTCGGAGACCATGTTCTGCGACCACTGGCACAATGTGCTCCAAAGCTATCGGGAGCTGCCCATGCTCTATAACCAGTGGTGCTCCGTCATCCGCTGGGAAAAGACCACCCGGCCTTTCCTGCGCAGCCGGGAGTTCTGGTGGCAGGAGGGGCACACCATCCACGAGACCGCCGAGGAGGCCATTGCCGAGACCGAGCAGCAGCTCAACTGCTACGCCGACTTCTGCCGGGATGCCCTGGCTATGCCCGTAGTGAAGGGCCGCAAGACCGAGAAGGAGAAGTTCGCCGGGGCCGAGGCTACCTACACCATCGAGGCCATGATGAAGGACCGCAAGGCTTTGCAGTCCGGCACCAGCCACTATTTCGGCGACAAGTTCTCCCGGGCCTACGATGTGACCTTCACGGGCCGGGACAACAAATTGCAGTACCCGTTCCAGACCTCCTGGGGCAGCACCACCCGCCTCATCGGCGCGTGCATCATGACCCATTCGGATAACAACGGCCTGGTCCTGCCCCCGGCCATCGCCCCCATTCAGGTGATCGTCCTGCCCATCGCCCAGCACAAGCCCGGCGTGCTGGATGCCGCTGCGGCGCTGCGGGACCGGCTGGAGAAGATCGGCCTGCGAGTGAAGATGGATGACAGCGAGCAGTCCCCCGGCTGGAAGTTTGCCCAGTACGAGATGAAGGGCGTGCCCCTGCGGGTGGAGATTGGGCCCAAGGACATGGAAAAGCAGCAGTGCTGCGTGGCCCGCCGCGACGCCGGCGAGAAGAGCTTTGTGCCCCTGGCTGAACTGGAGAGCGCCGTGCAGAGCCTGCTGAAGGACATCCACGACAACCTCTACGCCATGGCGGAGAAGAACCTGGAGGACAACACCTTTGACTTCACCACCTGGCAGGAGGTCAAGGAGATGGCCCAGGGCAAAGGTGGCTTCGCCCGGACCAAGTGGTGCGGCAGCCTGGAGTGCGAGCTGGCCATGAAGGAAAAGGCCGGTGTGTCCAGCCGCTGCATGCCCCTGAAGCAGTCCGGCACCACGGGCAAGTGCCCGGTGTGCGGGAAGGAGTGCACCACGGATATTTACTGGGGCGTGGCGTACTAAAAAAGCTGGCGAAAAATTCTGCGGAATTTTTCACGTCTGCGGACGCGAACTCTGCGAGGCTTTTTGTGAATAAGCTGACCGGCGCGGATGATTCCGCGCCGGTCATTTTTACAGGCAAAATCGCGCAGGGAGGACGGCCGCCGCACGGATTTGGTGCCATATACATATTTATATTTATATTTATATTTATATTTATATTTATATAGTGCGTTTTACATTTGAATGTTGCCGGTGAGGACGGCACCGTTTTCCACGCTGATGCCCTGGGTCTCCACATTGCCCTCCATGCGGGCGGCGGCGCGGAAGACGCTCTCTCCGGTGACATGGGCATCGCCGGTGATGGTGCCGGAGCAGTCCAACTCCTGGGCGAAGATGTTGCCCTCCACGGCGGAGTGCGCGTCGATGGTCAGCTTCCCGGCGATATGGCAGTCGCCCAGCAGCTTGCTGCCCACCAGGTGCAGGCCCGCGGCCTGAACGGTGGCGGTCATGTCGGCGTAGACGGTGGCCTGGCCGCTGACCTCCAGGGTACCCTGGAAATCGCCCCGGACCTCCAAATCGCCGCCCACGCGCAGAGTGCCCTCCAGGTGGGCGCTTTCGGCCAGGTAGGTGGGCTTGGTGTCCCTGGGCGCGGCGAGAGCAGCGGGCTCCTCCGACACAGGGGCTTCTTCCACGTCCGTGACCTCCTCCGGGGCCTCTTCCACCGGCATATCCACACCAAAAATATCCAGGGCGACCTGGCTGAAGCTCTTCTTGTTCGATTTCTTTTTCTTACCCATAGTCGTTCTCCTTTTGTGCGGCGTGCGTAGGCACGGCCTGTTACTAAGTAGTATACCAAAGCATTTAATATATGTCAAGTGTTGGTTGATAATAGCATTGCTATATTTTGCGACAGGGGGCGTTTATCATATTAAGTGAACGCATTCGGGAGCTGCGGGTGGAGCAGGGGTACACGCAGGTGCCGCTGGTGCAGAAGCTCAGCGTGACCAAGCAGGCGGTCGCCAACTGGGAAAACAGCAACATCCAGCCGTCCGTCGACATGCTGATCCGGCTGGCGGACCTGTTTTCCGTGACCACGGACTATCTGCTGGGCCGGGAGTATACCCTCCAGGCGGACCTGAGCCGCCTGCGGCCAAAGGCGGCGGGGCACATTCTGCTGCTGATACAGGACCTGGCGGGGGACGGCCCAGAGGTTTGAAGGAACTTCGGCACTCCCTACAAAATTATTTCAAAATTTTATAAAAATAAGAGAAAATCCCCTTGACAAAAGGGGGCTTTTCCTATATTATAAACAAGTGCGCGTGTCCCGGGTGCTGCACACCCGGGAGCGTTTACAAATGCGATGAACCGGGAGATTGCTCCGCAAGGAGGTAACTTCCGGGGAGTATGTCCGATAATCGGGCGGCTGAGAGATTTCTGTTCGCCGGCGTAGATCGCCGCGCCAGAAGGACACCGGCCTTATCGCCGGTGTTTCTTATGAGCCGGAATGATACGCACGGAACGGCGTATAAGAAATTTTTCACCGTACGGCGTTGGTCAAAGCAAAAAACCGTACAAAACAATGGAGGAACAAACCAAATGGCAAAAGAAATGATCCGCATTCGCCTGAAGGCCTATGACCACCAGGTCATCGACCAGTCCGCAGAGAAGATCGTGGAGACCGCCAAGCGCAACGGCGCCACCGTGTCCGGCCCCATCCCTCTGCCCACCAAGAAGGAGATCGTCACCATCCTGCGCGCTACCCACAAGTATAAGGACAGCCGTGAGCAGTTCGAGCGCCGCACCCACAAGAGACTGATCGACATCACCAA
Organism: Clostridium sp. CAG:413; assembly: GCA_963650985.1. GTDB lineage: Bacteria > Bacillota > Clostridia > Oscillospirales > Oscillospiraceae > Vescimonas. The sequence continues at coordinate 40,926 of CAVJNL010000005.1, read as the reverse complement.
TTCCAACCCCAAGACCGTGGAGGCCCTGATGGCCCTGGATCTGCCCGCGGGTGTGGAGATCGAGATCAAGCTGTAATTATACCTTATATAATATAGCACATCTCAAACCTGACCCCTGCGCCGGAAGGGCGCGACTTTATCAACATTGCTTGCAAGACCATCGTCCGCCGACTTGCGTGAGGCGGACGGGGTTAAGTCGGCAGAGCAAGCGGCCTGTTCCCAATGCAGACTGAACTATGCCGACCAATAACCTTTAAGGAGGATCATACATGAAAGCGATCATCGGCAAGAAAGTTGGCATGTCTCAGATCTTCGACGAAAACGGCAAGGTCATTCCCGTCACTGTTATCGAGGCGGGTCCCTGCACCGTCGTTCAGAAGAAGACTTCCGAGAAGGAAGGCTATGAGTCTGTCCAGCTGGGCTTCGAGGATGTTCCCGAGCGGAAACTGACCAAGCCCGAAATGGGCCACCTGAACAAGGCTGGCGTGGCCCCCAAGAAGTACCTGCGCGAATTTAACCTGGAGAACGCTGCCGAGCTGAACATCGGCGACATCGTCAAGGCCGACACCTTCAAAGAGGGCGACTTCGTGGATGTCACCGGCACCAGCAAGGGCCACGGCTACCAGGGCCCCATCAAGCGCCACGGCGCACAGCGCACCCCCATGAGCCACGGCGGCGGCCCCGTCCATCGTCATGCGGGCTCCATGGGCTCCACCACCGATCCCAGCCGCATCTTCAAGGGCCACATCGGCGCCGGTCAGATGGGCTGCGATACCGTCACCATCCAGAATCTGGATGTGGTGAAGGTGGATGCTGATCTGAACCTCATCGCTGTTCGCGGTGCTGTGCCCGGCCCCAAGGGCGGCCTGGTCCTCATCAAGAGCACTGTGAAGACCCACCGCGTCAAGAATGTCGAGTCCGGCATCAGCAACAACCCGCAGAAGGCGTCCGGCCGCAATCCCCAGAAGGCCTCTGCGCGTAATAAGTAAGGAAAGGAGTGCTTGAACAATGTCTACCATCAAAGTTTTGAACATGGCCGGCGCAGAAGTCGGTACCGTGGAGCTGAAGGACAGCATCTTTGGCATTGAGCCCAACGAGAGCGTCGTTCACGAAGTGGTGAAAAATCACCTGGCAAACTGCAGACAGGGTACCCAGAGCGCTCTGACCCGTGCTGAAGTTTCCGGCGGCGGCAAGAAGCCCTGGCGCCAGAAGGGCACCGGCCACGCCCGTCAGGGCAGCACCCGTGCTCCCCAGTGGACCCACGGCGGCATCGTGTTTGCCCCCAAGCCCCGCAGCTATTCTTATGTCCTGAACAAGAAGGTCAAGAGACTGGCTATGAAGTCTGCCCTGTCCGCTAAGGCAGCCGCAGGCGAGATCATCGTGGTGGATTCCATCAAGATGGACGCTATCAAGACCAAGGACTTCCGCACCTTCCTGGGCGCCGTCAAGGCAGAGGGCAAGGCTCTGGTGGTCACTCCTGCCAAGGATGAGATCATCATTAAGTCCGCCCGCAACATCCCCGGCGTGGAGACCGCTATGGCCAACCTGATCAATGTCTATGACATTCTCAAGGCCAAGTACCTGGTCATCGACAAGGAAGCCCTCGCAGTAATCGAGGAGGTGTTCGCATAATGGCAACCGTATACGACATCATTATTCGTCCCATCATCACCGAGCGCTCCATGGCTGCTACCGGCGAGAAGAAGTATGTCTTCGAGGTAGCCCCCACCGCCGGTAAGATCGAGATCAAGAACGCCGTGGAGAAGATCTTCGGCGTGAAGGTGGCAAAGGTCAACACCATCAACTACGATGGCAAGGCCAAGCGCCTGGGCGCCGGCCGTCCCGGCAAGCGCAAGAGCTGGAAGAAAGCCTATGTCCAGCTGGCCAAGGATTCCAAGACCATCGAGTTCTTCGAAGGTATGGTCTGATAACGGAAGGAGTGTAAAGAATGTCTATTAAAACTTTTAAGCCGACCACACCCTCCCGCAGACACATGACTGTCAACGGCTTCGACGGCATCAACAAGCACGCCAAGCCCGAGGCAAGCCTGACCGAGGTCCTGAAGAAGAATGCTGGTCGCAACAGCTATGGCCGCATCACCGTTCGCCATCGCGGCGGCGGCGAGAAGCGCAAGTATCGTATCATCGACTTCAAGCGCGACAAGATGGACATGGAAGCCACTGTCCTGCAGCTGGAGTACGATCCCAACCGCAGCGCCAACATCGCGCTGGTGCAGTATGAGGACGGCGAGAAGCGTTACATCATCGCTCCCGTGGGCCTGAAGGCCGGGGACAAGGTCCTCTCCTCCGCCGCTGCCGACATTAAGCCCGGCAACTGCCTGCCCATCGCCAACATCCCTGTTGGTACTGTCATTCACAACATCGAGATGCACCCCGGCCGCGGCGCCCAGCTGGTCCGCTCCGCCGGCGCCTACGCCCAGCTGATGGCTAAGGAAGGCGACAACGCCCAGATCCGTATGCCCTCCGGCGAGGTCCGCATCATCCGCACCAACTGCAAGGCCTGCATCGGTCAGGTCGGCAATCTGGAGCACGAGAACATCCAGATCGGTAAGGCCGGCCGCAAGCGCCACATGGGTTGGCGTCCCACCGTCCGCGGCTCCGTCATGAACCCCTGCGACCACCCCCACGGCGGTGGTGAAGGTAAGTCCCCCGTTGGCCGTCCCGGCCCTGTCACTCCTTGGGGCAAACCTGCTATGGGTTACAAGACCCGCAAGAAGAAGAACCCCACCGACAAGTTCATTGTCAAGCGTCGCAATGTGAAGTAAAGGAGGCAAGAGAATATGAGCAGATCTATCAAAAAAGGCCCGTATGTTGCCCCTGAGCTGCTGAAGCGGGTTGAAGAAATGAACGCGAAGGGCGAGAAGAATGTGCTGAAGACCTGGAGCCGCAGCTCCACCATCTTCCCCGCATTCGTGGGTCACACCATCGCTGTGCATGATGGCCGCCGCCATGTGCCCGTGTATATCCAGGAGGATATGGTGGGCCACAAGCTGGGTGAGTTCGCTCCCACCCGCACTTTCCGCGGCCACGCAAAGTCTAAGTAAGAAGGAGGATGCAGAATACAATGGAAGCTAAAGCCTATTTGAGATATGTCCGCATCTCTCCCCGCAAGGTCCAGATCGTCTGCGATCTGATCCGCGGCAAGGATGCCAAGACGGCTATGGCCATTCTGATGCAGACCCCCAAGGCGGCCTCCGAGCCCCTGGTGAAGCTGCTCAAGAGCGCCTGTGCCAATGCAGAAAACAACTTCAACATGGATCCTGAAAAGCTGGTGGTCACCCAGGTGTTCGCCACCCCTGGCCCCATTCTCAAGAGAATGATGCCCCGGGCCCAGGGCCGTGCTTACCGCATCAACAAGAGAACCTCTCATGTGACGCTGGCCGTCGCTGAGAAAGAGTAAGGGAGGGAGACAGTTTTATGGGACAGAAAATCAATCCCCACGGCTTCCGCGTGGGCGTCATCAAAGACTGGGATTCCCGTTGGTATGCCAGCAATGAGAAGGTGGGCGATCTTCTGGTGGAGGATCACAAGATCCGCGTGTACCTGAAGAAGCTCCTGTATGCTGCCGGTGTCTCCAAGATCGAGATCGAGCGCAGCAGCGAGGTCGTTACCATTTACCTGCATGTGGCCCGTCCCGGCGTGGTCATCGGCAAGGGCGGCACCCAGATTGAGGAGTACCGCCAGAGCGTTGAGAAGCTCATCGGCAAGACCGTGAAGCTGAACATCGTGGAGGTCCGCAACCCCGACATGGACGCGCAGCTGGTGGCCGAGAACATCGCTGCCCAGCTTGAGAAGCGTATTTCTCACCGCCGCGCCATGAAGAATGCCATGGGCCGCGCCATGCGCGCCGGTGCCAAGGGCATCAAGTGCAACTGCTCCGGCCGCCTGGGTGGCCGCGAGATCGCCGGTTCCGAGCATTATCACGAGGGTACCATCCCCCTGCAGACCTTGCGCGCCGACATCGACTACGGCTTCGCTGAGGCTGCTACCACCTTTGGCCGCATCGGCGTGAAGGTGTGGATCTACAAGGGCGAGGTGCTGAGCCAGGCTCTGCGCACCACCCCCCGTACCCTGGACACCAGCAAGCCCTACCAGGAGCGCCGCGAGCGCCGTGGCCGCCGTGACGGCGACCGTCGTGGTGGCTTCCGTCGTGACGGCCAGAACGGTGGCTTCAACCGCGACCGCAACGGCAGCCGTCCCCAGGGTGGTTTCCGCAAACCCGCAGAAAAGAAAGAAGGAGGCGCTCAGTAATGCTTCTGCCCAAGAGAGTTAAGTACCGCAGAGTACACCGTGGCCGCCTTACCGGAAAGGCCATGCGCGGCAACAAGGTCACCTACGGCGAGTACGGTCTGGTGGCTCTGGAGCCGAGCTGGATCACCAGCAACCAGATCGAGGCGGCTCGTATCGCCATGACCCGCTACACTAAGCGCGGCGGTCAGGTCTGGATCAAGATCTTCCCCGACAAGCCCATCACCGAGAAGCCTGCCGAGACCCGCATGGGTTCCGGTAAGGGCTCCCCCGAGTATTGGGTCGCAGTAGTCAAGCCCGGCCGTGTCATGTTCGAGATCGCCGGTGTTTCCGAAGAGATCGCCCGCGAGGCTCTGCGTCTGGCCAGCCACAAGCTGCCCATCAAGACGAAGATCGTCAAGCGCGAGGATCTCGAAGCCCAGGAAGTAGGTGAATGAGATGAAGGCAACTGAAGTACGTGCAATGACCGTGGAGCAGCTGAACGAGAAGCTGGACTCCCTGAAGAAGGATCTGTTCTTCCTGCGTATGCAGCACGCAACCAATCAGCTGGACAATCCTCTCAAGATCGCTGAAACCAAGCGTGACATCGCCCGGGTGAAGACCGTTATCCGTGAAAAGGAGGAGAAGTAATATGGAAGAAAAGAGAGTTTCCTCCCGCAAGGTCAGAGTTGGCAAGGTAGTTTCCGACAAGATGGACAAGACCGTGGTCGTGGCCATTGAGGATCGTGTCGCTCACCCTCTGTATAAGAAGATCGTTGGCCGCACCTATAAGCTGAAGGCCCACGATGAGGAGAACACCTGCGGCGTAGGCGATATTGTTAAGGTGATGGAGACCCGCCCCCTGTCCAAGGACAAGCGTTGGCGCGTGGTCGAGATCGTTGAGAAGGCTAAGTAAGGAGGTAACCGAGAATGATTCAGCAAGAGTCTTATCTGAAGGTTGCCGATAATACCGGCGCCAAGGAGATCAAGTGCATCCGTGTCCTGGGCGGTTCCAAGCGCAAGTACGGCAACATCGGCGATGTCATCGTCGCTTCCGTGCGCAAGTCTACCCCCGGTGGCCAGGTTAAGAAGGGCGAGGTCGTCAAGGCTGTCATCGTTCGCAGCGCCAAGGGCGTTCGCCGTGCCGACGGCACCTATGTCCGTTTTGATGACAACGCTGCCGTCCTTATCAAGGACGACAAGAACCCCAGAGGTACCCGTATCTTTGGGCCCGTTGCCCGCGAGCTGCGTGACAAGGACTACATGAAGATCCTGTCCCTGGCTCCTGAAGTAGTTTAAGGAGGGGCCGAAGAAATGAATAGTCTGAAAATCAAGAAGAACGACAAGGTCGTCGTCCTGTCCGGCAAGGACAAGGGCAAGACCGGCAAGGTCCTGGGCACCGTGCCCAGCGAGGCCAAGGTCGTTGTGGAAGGCATCAACATGGTCACCTGCCACATCAAGCCCCGCAAGCAGGGCGAAGAGGGCGGCATCGTGAAGCGTGAGGCTGCCATCTATGCCAGCAAGGTGCAGGTCGTCTGCCCCAAGTGCGACAAGGGCACCCGCGTGGCCTACAAGGTCACCGACGGCAAGAAGACCCGCGTCTGCAAGAAGTGCGGCGCTGAGCTGTAAGAAAGGAGAGAGGTAAAAATGGCACGACTGAAAGTAAAGTATACCGAAGAAGTGGCTCCCGCTCTCTTCAAGAAGTTCGGCTACAAGTCCACCATGCAGATCCCCAAGATCGACAAGGTGGTCGTGAATGTCGGCTGCGGCGAAGCCCGTGAAAATCCCAAAGTTCTGGAAGCTGTCTGCAAGGACCTGGGCCAGATCACCGGCCAGAAGGCCATTGTGACCATCGCCAAGAAGTCCGTTGCAAACTTCAAGCTCCGTGAAGGTATGCCCGTGGGCGCCAAGGTGACCCTGCGCGGCGACAAGATGTGGGAGTTCCTGGATCGTCTGTTCAATGTGGCTCTGCCCCGTGTGCGTGACTTCCGCGGCATCAGCGCCAACGCCTTCGATGGCCGCGGCAACTATGCCCTGGGCATCAAGGAGCAGCTGATCTTCCCCGAGATCGAGTACGATAAGATCGACAAGATCCGCGGCATGGACATCGTGATCTGCACGACCGCCCAGACCGATGAAGAAGCCCGCGAGCTGCTGACTCTGGTCGGTGCTCCCTTTGAACGCTGATTAGGAGGAAGAACAAAATGGCTAAAAAGTCTATGATTCTGAAGCAGCAGGCACCTGCGAAGTTCTCCACCCGTAAGTACAACCGCTGCAAGCTGTGCGGCCGCCCCCACGCCTATCTGCGTGACTACGGCGTGTGCCGTATCTGCTTCCGCACGCTGGCGTATAAGGGCGAGATTCCCGGCGTCCGCAAAGCCTCTTGGTAATCTTTTCTCCTCATACTTCGTTGAAGCTCCTTGCTGTACTTCGAGTACAGCGGCATCGCTTCGCCTCGTCTGAGAACAAAATCTTCACCAAGAGCGTCTCCGGCAGGGGAGTGCTGCTCCCCGCCGAACCCACTGTACCTAAGAGCCGCACGGCTCTCGGTAATATAGGATGGCGAAAGGTCACTGGTAATTAAACATCGGATATTCCGGCGGATCAAATTATCAGTGATACCTCGCTGCCTCAACAGGCGGCAGCCTGTAACTCTAAAATAGGAGGAAACATTTGTATGCACATCACTGACCCTGTTGCCGATATGCTCACCCGTATCCGCAACGCCAACAGCGCCAAGCATGAGACCGTTGACATTCCTGCCTCCAACATGAAAAAGAGCATTGCTCAGATCCTGCTGGACGAGGGCTACATCAAGTCCTTTCAGGTCATCGACGACGGTACGCAGGGCGTTATCCGCATCACTCTGAAGTACAATGCCGGCAAGGAGAGAGTCATCTCCGGCCTGCGCCGCGTGTCCAAGCCCGGCCTGCGCGTCTATGTGGGAGCCGATGAGCTGCCCCGTGTGCTGCGCGGTCTCGGTATTGCGATCGTGTCCACTTCCAAGGGCGTTATGACCGACAAGGCTGCCCGTGCAGCGCATGTCGGCGGCGAAGTCCTTGCGTTCGTATGGTAAGGAGGTATTTGAACAATGTCGAGAATTGGTAGAATGCCCATTACCGTCCCCGCCGGTGTGGAGGTCTCCATCGCTGCGGGTAATGTTGTCACCGTCAAGGGCCCCAAGGGCACCCTGGTGCAGAACCTGCACCCCGAGATGATCCTGGAGCAGGAAGGCAACATCATCAATGTGAAGCGCCCCTCCGACGACAAGGCTCACTGCGCTCTGCACGGCATGACCCGCGCTCTGCTGCACAACATGGTCGTTGGCGTCAGCGAAGGCTTCAAGAAGGAGCTGGAGATCAACGGCGTCGGTTACCGCGCCGAGAAGAAGGGCAACGAGCTGGTCATGAACCTGGGTTATTCCCATCAGGTCATCGTGCCCGAGATCGATGGCATCACCATCGAGGTCCCCGCTCAGAACAAGGTCGTCATCCTTGGCGCCGATAAGCAGAAGGTCGGTCAGTTCGCTGCCGAAGTCCGCGAGAAGCGTCCTCCCGAGCCTTACAAGGGCAAGGGCATCAAGTATGTCGATGAAGTCATCCGCCGCAAGGTCGGTAAGACCGGCGCTAAGAAGTAAGGAGGTGTGCCGATATGATTAAAAGACCCAATACCAACGCTCAGCGTCTCAAGCGCCACAAGAGAGTGCGCGCCAAGGTCTTCGGCACCGCCGAGAGACCTCGTCTGAATGTTTTCCGCAGCGAAAAGAACATCTATGCCCAGGTGATCGACGATGTGGCCGGGAACACCCTGGTCGCTGCGTCCTCTCTGGATAAGGCCATCGAAGGCAATGGCGGCAACAAGGCCGCTGCCCGCGCTGTGGGCAAGCTGGTTGCCGAGCGCTGCAAGGCCAAGGGTATTGATGCTGTCGTGTTTGACCGCGGCGGATATCTGTATCACGGTCGTGTGGCCGAGCTGGCCGAGGGCGCCCGCGAGGGCGGCCTGGAATTCTAAGAGAGGAGGATAACTGACAATGGCAAGATTTGAAAGAGAACAAAGCGAGTATATCGAAAAAGTAGTTGCTACCAACCGTGTATCCAAGACGGTTAAGGGCGGTCGTGTCATGAAGTTCTCCGCTCTGATGGTCGTGGGCGACGGCAAGGGCAAGGTCGGTTTCGGCCTGGGCAAAGCCGCCGAGGTTCCCGAGGCTATCCGCAAGGGCATTGAGGATGCTAAGAAGAACATGATCCAGGTTTCTCTGTCCGGCAGCACCATTCCTCACGAGGTCATCGGTGAGGCTGGCGCAGGCCGCGTGCTCATGAAGCCCGCTGCACCCGGTACCGGCGTTATCGCCGGCGGCCCCGTTCGTATCATTATGGAAGCAGCCGGTGTGAAGGATATTCGTACCAAGTGCCTGCGTTCCAACACCGCAGTCAATGTTGTCGCCGCCACCTTCGAGGGCCTCAAGGCTCTGCGCACTCCCGAGGAAGTTGCCAGAACCCGCGGCAAGAGCGTGGACGAGATCGTGGGCTAAGGAGGAGTTTGAAAAATGGCTAATCTGAATATCAAGCTCGTCAAGAGCCTCAATGGCCGCCTGGAAAAGCACATTGCTACTGCGCATTCCATGGGCCTGCGCAAGATCGGTGACACCACCGTTCAGCCCGACAACGCTCAGACCAAGGGCAAGATCGCCAAGATCGGCTATCTGCTCCAGGTCACCGAAGTAGAATAAGGAGGTGCGAGAGAATGAAACTGAATGAACTGTCTCCCGCAGTCGGCTCCACCAAGGAAGCCTACCGCAAGGGCCGCGGCGCCGGCTCCGGCAACGGCAAGACCGCTGGCCGTGGTCACAAGGGCCAGAAGGCCCGCTCCGGCGGCGGCACCCGCGTCGGCTTTGAAGGCGGTCAGATGCCTCTGGCCCGCCGCATCCCCAAGCGCGGTTTCAACAACATCTTTGCCAAGCCCCTGGAGATCATCAACCTGTCCGCTCTGAACAAGTTCGAGGACGGCGAGACTGTGAACGCAGAAGCTCTGCTGGCCAAGGGCATCCTGAGCAAGTGTGAGTATGGCGTCAAGGTCCTGGGCAACGGCACCGTTACCAAGAAGGTGACCGTGCAGGCCGCTGCTTTCTCTCAGGCTGCTAAGGACGCGATCGAAGCAGCAGGAGGAAAGGCAGAGGTGATCTAAGGTGATCCAGACGATTCGCAAGGCCTGGGGCATCCCCGAACTTCGCAAGAAAATCATCTTCACCGCACTGATCCTTCTGATCTTCCGCATCGGCAATGCCATCCCGGTGCCCTATGTGGACACCACTCTGCTGAATGACTACATCAATCAGCTGAGCACCACCGTCCTGGGCCTGTACAATGTCATGTCCGGCGGCGCCTTTGCCGAGGCTACGGTCTTTGCCCTGGGCGTCCAGCCCTATATCAACAGCTCCATCATCATCCAGCTGCTGACCATCGCCATTCCGGCCCTGGAGCGCCTGGCCCGTGATGGCGGCGAAGAGGGCAAGAAGAAGATCCAGTCCATCACCCGTTATGCCACCGTCGGCATCGCCATCCTCCAGGGTTGGGGCTACTACATGCTGATGAAGAACTACGGCATCCTCACCAACACCGGTGTCTGGGCCGCCCTGGTCATCATCGCATCGTTCATCGCCGGCTCCTCCTTCGTTATGTGGATGGGCGAGCAGATCACCGAGTTCGGTATCGGCAACGGCATCTCCATCATCCTGTTCGCAGGCATCCTGTCCCGCGTGCCGGCCATGGTCTCCTCCATGATCTCCGGCCTGCAGGCCGGCAGCCTGCAGTGGTGGGCCGCTGTGCTGGTGGTTATCGGTATCCTGGCTCTGATCGTGCTGATCACCTGGGTCAACGGCGCCGAGCGCCGCATCCCGGTGCAGTATGCCAAGCGCCAGGTGGGCCGCAAGATGTATGGCGGTCAGGCATCCACCCTCCCCATGAAGGTGAATATGTCCGGCGTTCTGCCCATCATCTTCGCCCAGTCCATCGCCATGATCCCCTCCACCATCGCCGCTTTCTGCAAGCAGCCGGCTGAGGGCACCTTCTGGTACGGATTCCTGAACGCCATCGACACCAAGTCGGTGCTGTACATGATCTGCTACTTCCTGATGATCATTGGCTTCAGCTATTTCTATTCCACCATTCAGTTCAACCCCATTGAGATCTCCAACAACCTGAAGAAGAACGGCGGCTTCATCCCCGGCTTCCGCCCCGGCAAGCCCACCGCAGACTTCATCAAGAAGGTCCTCAATAAGGTCACGCTGTTTGGCGCCATCTATTTGGGCATTGTGGCCATCCTGCCCCTGCTCATCGGCAAGATCGTTGACAATGCCTCCCTGTCCATCGGCGGCACCTCCGTCATCATCGTGGTGGGTGTTGCGCTGGAGACCGTTCAGGCTCTGGAGTCCCAGATGCTGATGCGTCAGTATAAGGGCTTCCTGGAATAAGAGGTGTTTTTATGAAACTGATCCTTTTAGGTGCCCCGGGTGCCGGTAAGGGGACCCAGGCTGACATTCTCAAGGTTAAGCTGAATGTCCCCACCATCTCCACGGGTAACATTCTGCGTGCAGCCGTGAAAAACGGCACTCCCACCGGCCTCAAGGCCAAAGAGTACATGGACGCAGGCAAGCTGGTGCCGGATGAGGTGATCATCGGCATCATCAATGAGCGCCTGCAGGAGGCCGACTGCGCCAATGGCTACATTCTGGACGGCGTGCCCCGCACCATCGCCCAGGCCGAGGCCATGGAACAGGCCGGCATCAGCTTCGACGCTGTGGTCGCCATCGAGATCCCCGATGAGAAGATCGTCGCCCGCATGGGCGGCAGACGGGTCTGCGAGGGCTGTGGCGCCAGCTATCACATCGTGAACATCCCTCCCAAAAAGGACGGCGTGTGCGATGTGTGCGGCGGCAAGCTCGTGCAGCGTAAGGATGATAACCCCGAGACGGTCCGCGACCGTCTGGCGGTCTATCATAAAGAAACAGAACCGCTCAAGGGTTTCTACGAGGCCCGGGGGATTCTGAAAACTGTGGAGGACCAGCCCACCGTGGCCGGTACGACGCAGGCGATCTTGGCAGCATTGGGGAGATAAGCTATGATCACCCTGAAATCTGCCCACGAGATCGAAGCGATGCGCCTGGCGGGAAAAATTACCGCGGCTGCCCGGGCCCTGGCTCGGGAAATGGTAAAGCCCGGCGTAACAACCCAACAAATTGACAAGGCAGTGTTCCACTTTATCCGGGAGCAGGGGGCTACCCCCTCCTTCCTGCACTACAATGGTTATCCGGCCAGTGTATGCGTCAGCGTCAACGACGAGATCATCCACGGCATCCCCGGCAAACGGGTGCTGCAGGAGGGCGACATCGTCAGCGTTGATGTGGGCGCATACATCGGCGGCTACCATGGCGACTGCGCCGGCACCTACCCCTGCGGCCAGGTGTCCGACGAAGCCATGCGCCTCATCCGCGTGACCCAGGGCTCCTTCTTCGAGGGCCTGAAGTACGCGAGGGAGGGCTACCGCCTGTCGGATATTTCCCATGCCGTGCAGACCTATGTGGAGGCAAACGGCTTTTCCGTGGTGCGCGAATATGTGGGCCACGGCATTGGCCGGAATATGCACGAAGCGCCTGAGGTGCCCAATTACGGCAACCCCGGTCACGGTCCCCGGCTTCTGCGGGGCATGACCATCGCCGTAGAACCCATGGTCAACGCAGGCACGGCGGCCATCAAGCAAATGCCCGATGGCTGGACGGTGAAAACCGCCGATGGCAAGTATGCCGCCCACTATGAAAACACCATTCTGATCACCGCCGGCGACCCGGAGCTTCTGACGGACGCCGAGAAATCACTGGTGTAAGCCTATGGACATTGTCAGATCCAACATCGTAAAATCCACTGCCGGCCGGGACGAAGGAGACCTCTTCTTTGTGCTGGACACCCAGGAGGAGTTCCTCCTGCTGGCAGACGGCAAGCGCCGCCGTGTGGAAAACCCCAAGAAGAAAAAGCGCAAGCATGTTTGCTTCGTGGGTGAGAGCCACAGCGTCGTTGCCGAGAAGATCAGAAGCAGCGAAAAAATCACAAATAGTGAGCTTCGTAAAGCCTTAGCTGCCTGCACAGGCAGCGGTAATCAAGACCAGGAGGGATTATAGCTTGGCAAAATCCGATATGATCGAAGTGGAAGGCGTAGTGGTCGAATCCCTGCCCAACACCACATTCCAGGTAGACATTGGAAATGGACACACCATATTAGCGCATATTTCCGGAAAGCTCAGAATGAATTTCATCAGGATCTTGCCCGGTGACAAGGTGACAGTGGAAATGTCTCCTTATGATCTGACTCGGGGCCGGATTACCTGGCGTAGTAAGTAGGAGGTTTATCAAAATGAAAGTAAGACCGTCCGTGAAGCCCATGTGCGAGAAGTGCAAAGTGATCCGCCGCAAGGGCCGTGTTATGGTCATTTGCGAGAATCCGAAGCATAAGCAGAGACAGGGCTAAGAAGAAATTGGAGGTGCTTTAAAAGTATGGCACGAATTGCCGGTATTGACCTGCCCAAGGATAAGCGAATCGAGATCGGTTTGACCTATATCTATGGTATTGGCAGAAAGAGCGCCCAGGACATCCTGGCGCAAACAGGCATCAACCCCGACACCCGCGTGAAGGACCTGACGGAGGCCGAAGAGGCCAAGCTCCGTGAGGCCATTGACCAGAGCTACACCGTGGAGGGCGATCTGCGCCGTCAGGTAGCTCTGGACATCAAGCGTCTGACTGAGATCGGCTGCTACCGCGGTATGCGCCATCGCCGCGGCCTGCCTGTCCGCGGTCAGCGCAGCAAGACCAACGCCCGTACCCGCAAGGGTCCCAAGAAGACCATTGCCAACAAGAAGAAGTAAGGAGGGAAGATAGAATATGGCTAATGCTAAGACCGGCAAGAAGGTTATCCGCCGCCGCCGTGAAAAGAAGAACATTGAAAAGGGCCAGGTCCATATCCGTTCTTCCTTCAACAACACCATGGTAACTGTTACCGATGCACAGGGCAATGCCCTGTCCTGGGCCTCCTCCGGTGGTCTGGGTTTCCGTGGCAGCAAGAAATCCACTCCCTTCGCCGCCCAGAGCGCAGCCGAGACTGCCGCCAAGGCCGCCATGGAGCATGGCCTGAAGACCGTTGAGGTCTTTGTCAAGGGCCCCGGCCAGGGCCGTGAGGCTGCCATTCGTGCGCTGCAGGCCGTGGGCCTGGAAGTGACCATGATTAAGGATGTCACTCCCATCCCCCACAACGGCTGCCGCCCCCCCAAGCGTCGTCGCGTGTAATCGGAACAAGGAGGATAATTAGATTATGGCTAAGAATATGCAGCCTATCGCCAAGCGTTGCAAGGCGCTGGGTATTTCTCCTACCGTCATGGGTTACGCCAAGAAGGAGACCAAGCGCAACCCCGGCGGCCAGATGAGAAAGAAGAAGAGCGAGTACGCCATCCAGCTCAACGAGAAGCAGAAGGTCAAGTTCGTGTACGGCATCCTCGAGAAGCAGTTCCGCGCTTACTACGAGAAGGCTACTACCATGCCCGGCAAGACCGGTGAGAACCTGCTGTCTCTGGTGGAGCGCCGTCTGGACAACGTGGTGTACCGTCTGGGCTTCGCCATGACCCGCCGCGAGGCGCGTCAGCTGGTGAACCACGCTCATTTCACCGTGAATGGGCATAAGGTCAACATCCCCTCCTATCTGGTGCGCGTGGGCGATGTGATCGAGGTCAAGGAGAGCAGCCGCTCCTCCGTGGCCTTCAAGCGCCTGACCGCCGAGGATGCCCCCATGGTCACCGTCCCCAAGTGGCTGGAGCGTGACAAGACCGCCCTCAAGGGCACGGTCGTCACTCTGCCCGCCCGCGAGGATATCGACATGCCCATCGAGGAGCATCTGATCGTCGAGTTGTACTCCAAGTAATAGGGTTCTGACCCTCACGAAGCACTGGAATCAATTAGGGCGCGGAAGGCACCGCGCCGCCAATAGAATGAAGGAGGGTACTGCATGATCGAAATTGAGAAGCCCCAGATCGAGTGTATCGAAACACCCGGCGACGCTTCCTATGGAAAATATGTGATCGAACCCCTGGAGCGCGGATACGGAACGACTTTGGGTAATGCGCTGCGGCGCATACTGCTGTCCAGTCTCCCCGGAACCGCCGCCACCAGCATCAAGATTGCCGGTGTGCAGCATGAGTTCTCCACCGTCCCCGGTGTGAAGGAGGATGTGACGGAGATCGTTCTGAATGTAAAGAATCTGCTGACGAAGCTGCACAGTGACACGGTAAAGACCGTCTTTATCGAGGCCGTCGGTCCCTGCGAGGTCACTGCCGGCGACATCAAGAGCGATGGCGAGGTCGAGGTGCTCAACCCCGAGCTGCACATCGCCACGCTGGATGTCGGTGCCACGCTGAGCATGGAGATCACCCTGAGCCATGGCCGCGGGTATGTCTCCGCCGACAAAAATAAGGCGCAGCGTCCCGGTGTTATCGGAGTGATTCCCATCGACAGCATCTACACCCCTGTTTACAAGGTCAACTACACAGTGGAGAGCACCCGTGTGGGCGCGTCCAGCGACTACGACAAGCTGACGCTGGAGGTCTGGACGGACGGCACCATCACGGCGCGTGACGCGGTGTCGCTGAGTGCCAAGATCCTCTGCGACCATTTTACCCTGTTCACCGACCTCTCCGACACACTGGGCGACAAGTCCACCGTGGTCGAGAAGGCGCAGGACTCCAAGGACAAGATGCTGGAGCTGACCATCGAGGAGCTGGATCTGTCCGTGCGCAGCTTCAACTGCCTCAAGCGTGCCAATATCAACACCGTTGAGGATCTTATCTCCAAGACCGAGGACGAGATGATGAAGGTACGCAATCTGGGACGCAAGTCCCTTGAGGAAGTCATCAACAAGCTGGCCATGATGGGTCTGTCCCTCGCCAGCGAAGACAACAACTAACGATCCAGCGCGTACCGCGCCCGATCATAACAAGGAGGAAACTGAAATGCCCGGAACTCGTAAGCTCGGTAAGACTACCGATCAGCGTATGGCGATGCTCCGTCAGCAGGTCACCGATCTTCTCGACAACGGCCGGATGGAGACCACCGTCTCCCGCGCCAAGGAGATCAAGCCCCTCACCGAGAAGATGATCACTCTCGGCAAGAAGGGCGACCTCGCCGCGTATCGTCAGGCACTGAGCTTCATCACCCGCGAGGATGTGGCCAACAAGCTGTTCAAGGAACTGGCTCCCGGCTACGCCGAGCGCAACGGCGGCTATACCCGCATCATCCGCACCGGCGTCCGCCGCGGCGATGCAGCCGAGACCGCCATCATCGAGCTGGTCAAGTAAGCAGTCCAAAAACAAAAAAGCCCTTTGCTATGATGCCCGCGTCATAGCAAAGGGCTTTTTTTGCACGGCGGGAAAAACCCGAAAGCCCCACCCCGGGCGGACAGAGTCGTCAGCCCCTACAACCCATTCCGTAGGGGCGACCCTCGCGGTCGCCCGCCCGCATATCCTATCTTTCCACTTTCCTCTTTCCATCCCCTCCCGGCTTTACATTCCGCTCCCGCCGTGGTATACTTTTTCCGTTGAACCCGGCTCTGTCTGGGGCGAAATTTTCCGGGAAAGGGGCGCAAAACCATGGACCGTAGCCAACTTTATATCTCCACCGTGGCCGCCGGGTGCGACGAGGCCGCCGCACGGTACGGCCTGGGTTTGGAGATTGCCGAATACTGCACCGCAGCCAATTTGGACGCTCCCATCCCGGAGGTAGTCAGCGCCGTGGTCGGGCACCGGCGGGCGGTGGACCGGTTTGTTTTCCACGCACCGTTCAATGAACTTTGCCCGGCGGCCATTGATCCTTTGGCGGTGAAGCTGGCGCGGCATCGGTATACCCAGGCGGTGCAGGCGGCGCAGGAATGGGGCTGCCGCAAGCTGGTGGTGCACTCCGGGTTCATTCCCACGGTGTATTTTCCGGTGTGGTTTGTGGAACAGTCGGTACAGTTTTGGAGAACCTTTTTGGTGCAGTTTCCGGTGCAAATGGTGCTGTGTTTGGAGAATGTCATGGAGCCGTCGCCGCAGATGCTGGTGGACATCGTGCGCCAGGTGGACGACCCCCGTCTGCGGCTGTGCCTGGATGTGGGTCACGCCAACGCGGAGCTGTCCCACACCCCGGTGGAGGAGTGGGTGGCCCAGTGCCGCCCCTGGCTGTCGCATTTGCATCTGCACAACAACGAGGGCGGCTGGGATCTCCACGACGCCCTGGACCGGGGCACCGTGGACATGGAGAAAATTTTGCGATCCCTGGAGAGGGACGCGGACCTGACCTACACTTTGGAGACCCTGGAGGCCGGGGAAAATGTGATCTGGCTACTGAAAAAAGGACTTTTGAAGCTATGAATTACGAAGAATTGCTCCGGGATGAGCTGAAGCATATCACCCACGCCGACGCCGATGCCATGGCCCGGGCCGCCGTGTACCAGGGCACCCTGGCGAAGCCCCCGGGCAGCCTGGGGGAGCTGGAAAATATCTATATTCGTATGTGCGGCATTGCCGGGGCCCTGCGCCCGGCTTACAGCCCCTGCCGCGTTATTGTCCTCTGCGCGGACAACGGCGTGGTGGACGAGGGCGTGTCCGTTACGCCCCGGAGCGTCACGGCGGCCCAGGCGGTAAACATGACCCACCACCGCACGGGCATGAGCGCCTTGGCCCACCACTTCGGCGACCAGGTGCAGGTGGTGGATGTGGGCATTGCCGACGAATATGACTGCCCGGAAATCATAAATCGCAAAATTATGCCCGGCACCCGTAATTTTGCCCGTGAGCCCGCCATGACCCGTGAGGAGACCGCCCGGGCCATTTGGACGGGCCTGGAGCTGGCACGCCAGGCAAAAGAGGAGGGCGTGGCCGTCCTGGGCGTGGGGGAGATGGGCATTGGCAACACTACCACCTCTGCCGCCGTGCTGGCCGCCCTGACGGGGCTGCCGGTGGAGGCCGTCACGGGCCGGGGCGGCGGCATGACCGACGCGGGTTTCCTGCGGAAAAAGCAGGTCATCACCCGGGCACTGGCCCTGCACCGGCCCGACAAGGACGATGTTTTGGATGTTTTAAGCATGGTGGGTGGCCTGGACATGGCCGCCATGTGCGGCGTGTTTTTGGGCGCGGGGCGGTATCGGATCCCGGCGGTCATTGACGGGTTCATCTCCGTTGTGGCGGCCCTGTGCGCCTATCGGCTCTGCCCCACCGTGGGGGACTACCTGTTTGCCTCCCACCTGTCCCGGGAGGTGGGCTACGCCGCCGCCATCCGGGAGCTGGGCCTGGCCCCCTGGCTGCACCTGGGCATGCGCCTGGGGGAAGGCAGCGGCTGCCCATTGGCCTTTCGGGTCATGGAGGCCGCCTGCGCCGTGGCCGACGGCATGGCGACCTTTGAAGGCGCCGCCATCGACGACAGCTATTTGGACGAAATTCGCGGAAAGGACTGCTTCTGAAATGACCGTGTTCCTCTCCGGCGGCTGCAAGAACGGGAAATCCACCCTGGCCGAGCAGATCGCCGTGCATTTGAGCCAGCCGGGGCGGCTGTACTACCTGGCCACTATGATCCCGCATGATGACGAGGACCGGGCCCGCATCGCCCGGCATGTAGAAAATCGGGCGGGGCTGGGATTTCAGACCATCGAGTGCGGGCTGAACCTGGAAAAGGCGTTGCAGGATGCGGACCCGGAGGGCAGCCACCTGCTGGACAGCGTCACGGCCCTGCTCTCCAACGAGATGTTCCGGCCGGACGGCACCGTGGACCTGACCGCCCCGGAGCGGGTGGCCCGGGAGATGGTGGCCCTGACGGGGCGGCTGCGGCATATGGTGCTCGTCAGCGACTACATCTATTCCGACGCCCAGGTCTACGGCGACCTCACCGAGGCCTACCGACGGGGGCTGGCCCACATCGACCGGGCCCTGGCTGCCGCCTGCGACACGGTGGCGGAGGTGAGCTTCGGCGGGCGGCTGGTGTATAAAGGAGAAATGCCCGTATGAAAAAGTGGTTTACAGGTTTTTCCATGTGCTGGGGGATGTTCTGTGCCATCCCCAACCCCGTGCGCCGCTGGGATGCGGGGTGCTACTGGCAAATGCTCCTGTGCCTGCCCTTTTTGGGGGGCGCTTTGGGGCTTATCTGGGCGGGGATCGGCTTTTTGCTGCTGCACATTGGGGCCCCGGGGCCAATCTTTGCCCTGTGCATGACCGCCGCGCCCTGGTGCCTGACGGGGTTCATCCACCTGGACGGGTTCATGGATTGCAGCGACGCGGTGCTCTCCCGGCGGGACCGGGCCCGGCGCATTGAAATTTTGAAGGACCCCCATGTGGGCTCCTTCGCCGTCATCTGCCTGGTGCTGCTGGCCCTGGCCGGATACAGCGTGTGGTCGTGCCCGGTGGAGACCGGGAAGCTGTGGGCGCTGCCGCTGGTGTGCGCCGCCGCCCGGGGTGTCAGTGCCGCTGCGGTGTTGGGCCTTGCGCCCCTGGAGAGCAGCGGGTATAAGGCCATGGAGCATGGCGCCGCCCCGGCTGTGGGGGCGTTGGTGCTGGCCGCCGGGTACGTGGCGTTGGGACTTTTGGTGCCGGGACGGGGCGTTTTGGGGCCGGTTTTGGCTGCCGCCACCGCCGGGGTCGTCATTTTGTTGCTGCGGCGGAACTTGGGCGGCATGTCCGGGGACATCTCCGGGGCCGCCATCACCCTGGCGGAGATCGTGGGCAGCGCGGCGCTGCTGCTGTGAAGGAGGAGAATGCATGGATCTGATCGTCGGCGGGGCCTACCAGGGCAAGCTGGACTATGCCCGGGAGCGGTTCGGCCTGGGGGCGGAGGACCTGGCCTTTTATGAAAACGGATTTGACACGGAGCGGCGCTGCATCTGCTACCTGGAGCAGGCGGTGTATGACGCAGTGGCGGCGGGGCGGCCCTTTGTGCTGCCGGAGCTGCGGGCGGACGCGGTGGTGATCTGCACAGATGTGTCCTGCGGCGTGGTGCCCGTGGACAGGGTGCAGCGCCTGTGGCGGGAGGAGGTAGGCCGCGCCGTGTGCGCCCTGGCCCGCCAGGCGGACAGCGTGACGAGGGTGTTCTGCGGGCTGCCGGTGAAGTTGAAGTGAATTCAATAATGTGTAAATGCCACGGTCGGGAGTCCCGGCTGTGGCGTTTTTTGTTGGGGAAATCGTGGGGGCGGGCGATTGCGAGGGGCGGCCTTACACCCATAATGGGAGGGCTGGTGCAAACGGGCGGACAGAGGCGTCCGCCCCTACACGGAAATGGAAAAATTGCGTAGGGCGGCGTGCCCTCACGCCGCCGCGGTGGTGCGGTGAGTATCAGGCGGCGGGCTGAGGGCAGCCCGCCCTACGCATGGCAAGAGATGCGGTAAACGGGGCGTCGGGGACGCCGCCCCCTGCGGATGGATTATTGTGGGTGCGGTGAGGCGGGCCGATGTGGGCATCGGCCCCTACGAAATGGTTTGTAGGGGCGGACGACCCTGTCCGCCCGGGGTAGCCGCTTACCGATAGAATTTCGTGTGGCGCGGCGGGGCGGGAAATCTTTCAACTTTCCACTTTCCTCTTTCCTCTCGCCCCTCACCCTCCGGGGCGCGGCGGCATAGTATGACCAGGAGAGGCATTCCTCTCAGCAAAGGAGGCAGATCAAATGATTCATCTTCGCGGTGCGGCCTTTGTCTACCAGGCGCCCGACGGCGAGGTGGAGGCCCTGCGGCAGGTGGACATGGACATTGCCCGGGGGGAATTTTGCAGCGTGGTGGGCCCCTCCGGCTGCGGCAAGTCCACGCTGCTGTCCGTGATCTCGGGGCTGGAAACGCTCACCTCCGGCACGGTGGAGGTGGACGGCGCGGCGGTGTGTGGCCCCTCCGACAAAATCGGCCTCATGCCCCAGCGGGACCAGCTTTTCCCCTGGCGCACCATACGGGACAATGTGACCCTGGGCCTGTCCGTCCTGGGCAAGCGGACCCCGGAAAACCTGGCCTACGCCGACACGCTCCTGCGGCGCTACGGCCTGTGGGACTTCGCCCGGAAGCGGCCCGCCCAGCTCTCCGGGGGGATGCGCCAGCGCTGCGCCCTCATCCGCACCATGGCTACGAACCCGAAAATTCTGCTGCTGGATGAGCCGTTCTCGGCCCTGGATTTCCAGACCCGGCTCTCCGTGTCCTCGGACATCAGCCGCATTATCCGTCAGGAGGGCAAGACTGCCCTCCTGGTCACCCACGACATCTCCGAGGCCATCAGTCTCTCGGACCGCATTTTCGTTCTCAGCGCCCGGCCCGCCGTGGTGAAAAGCGTCCACGACCTGGAGAAGCTGCGGGGCCTTTCGCCCTTGGAGCGGCGGGACACCGAGGCGTTTCACACCTATTTTCAGGCCATTTGGAAGGAGCTGGATCATCATGAATAGTCCATCTCCCTCCCCCGCAAGGCAGGCGTATCTCCTGTCGGTGCGGCGGCAAAAGAGGCAGGTGCGGCTGTGGCAGGCGGCGCTGCTGGCGGGCATTTTGGCCCTGTGGGAGCTGAGCTGCCGGGTGGGCCTGTCGGACGGCTTTCTCACCAGCAGCCCCAGCCGCATGGCCGCCACCTTCGCCTCCCTCTGCCGCAGCGGCGACCTGTGGGAGCACATAGGCGTTTCCTGCTGGGAGACGGTGGTGGGCTTCCTCTCCGGCACGGCGCTGGGCACGGCGGTGGCTATCTGCATGTGGTGGTCGGGGAAGCTGGCCCGCATTTTAGACCCCTACCTGGTGGTGCTCAACGCGCTGCCCAAAACGGCCCTGGGGCCCATTTTCATCGTGTGGATGGGGGCGGGGCAGGGGGCCATCATCGTCATGACCCTGGCTATCTCGCTGATCGTGACGATATTAAATATGTACCAGGGGTTTCTCTCTACGGATGAAGAAAAAATTCGCCTGCTGCGCTCGCTGGGGGCCAGCCGGTGGCAGATTTTGTGGCTGTTGGTGTTTCCGGCCAACGCGCCCACCCTGTTTTCCACGCTGAAGGTGAATGTGGGGCTATCCTGGGTGGGCGTCATCATGGGCGAGTTCCTTGTCTCGCAGGCCGGTCTGGGGTATCTCATCGTCTACGGCTCCCAGGTGTTCAACATGGATCTGGTGATGACCAGCGTGGTGATCCTGGCGGTGGCGGCGGTGGTGATGTACCAGCTGGTGCTGTGGGTGGAAAAGATCTTAAATCGTTTTTGGGGGAAAGGACTATGAAAAAGATTCTTGCATTCCTGCTGGCTGTACTGATGATCGTGCCGGCCCTGTGCGCCTGCGGCAAAAAGGAGGGGACCGTGGTGCGGCTGAACGAGGTGACCCACTCGGTGTTCTACGCGCCGCAGTATGTGGCCATGAGCCAGGGATTCTTTGAGGACGAGGGCTTGCAGGTGGAGCTTATCAACGGCGGCGGGGCCGACAAGGTCATGACCGCCGTGGTCTCCGGCCAGTCGGACATCGGCCTGGCGGGGCCCGAGGCCAGCATCTATGTGTATAACCAGGGCAAGGAGGACCATACCCAGATCATCGGCCAGCTGACTAAGCGGGACGGCTCGTTCCTGGTGGGGCGGTCTGACGGGGAGTTCTCCTGGGAGGACCTGCGGGGCAAGACCGTCATCGGCGGGCGCAAGGGCGGCGTTCCGGAGATGACCCTGGAATATGTGCTGCGCCAGCACGGCCTGACCCCCGGTGTGGATGTGACGGTGGACACCTCCGTGCAGTTTAACATGATGGCCGGGGCCTTCACCGGCGGGCAGGGGGACTATGTGACCCTCTTTGAGCCCACGGCCACCCAGGTGGAAGCTGCCGGGCAGGGCTATGTGCTCACCTCCATCGGCCAGGAGAGCGGCGAAATTCCCTACACCGCGTACTTTGCCAACATGAGCTGGCTGGAGGAGAACGCCGACACAGCCCAGCGGTTTGTGAACGCCATTGCCAAGGCCCAGAAGTGGGTGAAGGAGCACACGGACCGGCAGGTGGCGGAGGCAATATGCGACCAGTTCCCGGATACCAGCCTGGATGAGCTGGAGGCCGTTACCGCACGGCACCGGCAAATTGATGCGTGGAACGCTACGCCCGTCATGGAGCGCCACGCCCTGGAGCGGCTGGAGACGGTGATGGAGCAGGCCGGAGAGCTGCAGCACAGCGAGTGGGTGCCCTTTGAGGAGCTGGTAAACAACACCTTCGCCCAAAACGCCATCAACTGACCTGGCGAAAAATGATTTGAATTTTTTGCCGCCTGCGGGCGGCAAACTCTGCGAGGCTTTTTAAGAAAAAACCCGTCGCCCGGAATACACCCCGGGCGGCGGGGTGCTTTTTCGGAGGCTTTCCACATTTTTCGGCGGAAATTGTGGACAAACGCGGTGGTCTGTGCTATCCTTATTTTGTATAAGTATCAATATGCCCATTGGGGGCGTTTTAGAAAGGATGGAATGGCCCTGTGACAGCTTCTCCGGCAAAAGTGAATACCGTCAAGCGGCTGATCTCCGCGCTGCTGGTCCTGCTGCTGCTGGCAGGCATGGTGATCCCCGTGCTGGGCAGCGTGGGAACGGATGCGTATGTCAATGACGACTATATCAATGTGCGTACCGGCCCCGGCACCGGGTACAGCACGCTGTATTTTAACGGCACCGGGAGTTATTCTAATATCATCCGGCTCCACAAGGGCCAGTATGTGCGGGTCATCGCCGTGCAGCGGGGCAGCGACGGGTACGACTGGTATCAGATCGTGTTTGTTTACAATGGCTACACCAAGGTGGGCTATATGCGCAGCGACTATGTTGACTATATCGGCGATGACAAGGACTACCGCAAATATCTGGACGAGCAGGGCTTCCCGGCCAGCTACCAGCCCTATCTCCGGGCCCTGCACGCAGCCAGCGGCGGCAAGTGGAACTTTGTGGCCTACAAGACCGGGCTGGACTGGACCAAGTCCCTGGAAAACGAGTCTACCCTGGGTCGTGCGCTGATCTCCAAATACTATGACACCGCCCAGCGCTCCACGGCCACCGGCGCTTACGACAGCTCCACCGGGGAGTGGAAGCAGTTTGAGTCGGGCTGGTATGCCGCCAGCCGGGAGACGGTGGCCTTTTACATGGACCCCCGCAATTACCTGGTGGACGGCACCTGCGTTGCCTTTGAAAAGCTCTCCGGCGGCGAGGGCGTGACCCACGAGCAGATCAAGAAGGTGCTGGCCAAGTGCGTTTGGGCCACGGACGAGATCATCGACGAATTTATCAAGGCCGGGTCCAAGGAGGAGCTGGAAAAGCAGAAGCAGACGGAGATCCAGCGCCTGCGCAGCGAGGGCAATACCAGCGCCGCCGACACCCTGGAGAAGGTCACTGTTACCGGGGTCAGCCCCATTTTCCTGGCGGTGAAGGCCCGGGACGAGATCGGCACCGGCGCCACCCAAAACGCCACCGGCTACCCCCTCAGCGACGGCAAAAAATACTATAACTTCTTCAATGTCGGCGCCTACGGTGACGACCCCAACTACAACGGCATTCTCTACGCCCAAAGCAAGGGCTGGGACACCAGCTACAAGGCCCTGCTGGGCGGCGCGTGGTTCATCTTCCGCAACTACATAGAGGACGGCCAGGACACTACCTTTCTCCAGCGGTTCAATTTCACGCCCCTGTATACCTATAACTACCAGTACGCCACGGACATCACCTACGCCTATATGTCCGGCGGCTGGAATATCTATCAGGCCTATGTGGAAAACGGTCTGGCCGACTCGGAGCTGACCTTCTCCGTCCCCATTTTGGAGAATATGCCCGCCGTGACCAAGCTGCCCACAGCCAAGTATGAGGAGGAGTATGTGGAGCCGGAGCCCGATCCGGAGCCCGACCCAGACCCAGACCCGGAGCCGGACCCTGACCCCTCCGTGACCTATGACTATGTGAACAAGCTGAGCCTGCGGCTGTCGGATTCCTACCTATCCGGCTTCACCCTGGGCACGCCTGTGCAGAGCCTGACCGCCCAAATTAAGGCGATAAACAAGAACGCCACCGTCACCGTCACCGCCGGAGGAACCACCGTTGCGGGCAGTGCCCTGGTGGCTACCGGCCAGGTCCTGACCATCCAGGACGCCGCCGGGACCTACACCTACACCTGCGTGGTGTATGGTGACGCCAACGGCGACGGGCGCATCGCCGCCACGGACCTGCTGGCGGTGAAGAAGCACATCCTGGGCACCCAGACCCTCTCCGGGGCCTACGCCCGGGCCGCCCAGGTCTCCGGCAGTAAGATCGCGGCCACCTCGCTACTGGCCATTAAGAAACACATCCTGGGTACCGCGCCCATCGTGCAGAAATGATAGGTGACCTATGAAATTACTGAAAAAATCTCTCATAAGTTTTGTGCTGCTGTGCGCCATGCTGTTCTCGCTTCTCCAGGTGAGCTATGCCGCGGGCATGTCTGTGTCCGCCGGGCAGAGCACCGTCAGCGTGGGCCGCACCGTGTCCTTTACCATCACCGTGCCCTCCGGGTCAGAGGCGTGGACCTATTCGGTGTCCTACTCCAGCAACCTGGTTTTGGAGTCCGGCGACCTGTCCCCCATGGGCTTTGAGGGCGATAACCGCACCAACCAGCTCGTGTTCCGGGCCCGGGACACCGGCACCGGCTCCGTGTGGATCTCCGCCGGGTCCTACTGCGTGGCTAATGTGGACTATGACGCCTCCGGCAGCGCCTCGGTGACCATTGTCTCCGCCTCTACGCCCGACGACAGCGAGCCGGACTACACCCCCAGCGAGAGCGCCAACAATGCCCTCTCCGCCCTCACCGTCAGCGCCGGGACATTGGCCCCGGCCTTTGACCCCGCTGTGACCGAGTACACCCTCTCTCTGCCCCAGGGCACGGAGAAGATTGATATTATCGCCACCCCCTCCGACTCCAAGGCCACCGTGCAGGGCGCCGGGGAGGTGACGCTTCAGGCGGGCGAAAACAAGCTGGCGGTGACCGTCACTGCCGAAAACGGCGACGCCAAGACCTATACCATCACCGCCAAGGTGGCCCAGGCCCCCACGCTGTTCTTTGACTTCGGCGGGGCGAAGCTGGGCGTGGTGAAGGATGTGGAGGGCGTTGTGCCGCCGGCGGGCTTTACCGCCGCCGAGCCCATTTCCCACGGCGGAGATACCCTCCCCATTTGGGTGGATGCCAACGGCAAGCACACTTTGGTCTACCTGACGGACGAGCAGGGTCGGGCGGGATTCTATTTGTATTCCGAGAAAGAGGGGATCCTGTCCCCCTACCTGGTGCTGAGCTATGGCGGCGCTACCTATACCTACACCGGTATTCCAGCGGAGAAGGCGGCGGTGCCCGGCTTGACCGCCACCACGGTGGAGGCTTTTTCACAGACGCTCTCCGGCTGGCGCTATAAGGACGCGGCTATGGGGGACTTTGTGGTGCTCTATCTGATGGACGGCGACGGGCAGTATGATTACTACACCTATGACACCAAAAACGCCACCCTCCAGCGCTTCAGCGGCGCGGTGTTTACCGACAGCGGAGAGACTTTGGCCGTGCCCATGCTCTATGTGTACATCGCCGGGGGTGCGGCGGCACTGCTGCTGATTTTGATGATCGTCTTTGCCTGCGTCTCCGGCAGCCGGGGCAAGAAGCTTCGGGCCCTGGCCGCAGAGCAGGCAGAACCCGCCGAGGAAGCCGCCCCCGAGGCCCTGCCCGAAGTGGCGGAGACCCCGGCGGAGGAGCCGGAAGCGGAGCCCGCCCCGGCGGAAGAAACAGAAGAGCCAGAGGCCCCCGCTGAGGAAGCGACCCCCGTAGAGGAGACCGCCCCGGAGCAGCCGGAAGCCCCCACGGTGGAGGAAGCTCCCGAACCCGCGCCCACAGAAGAGCCCGCAGCCCCGGAACCCCAGGAGCCCGTGACCCCGGAAGTCCCCGCAGAGGAGCCCACCCTGGAGCCTGTCCCGGAGGAAGCACCCCCGGCCCAATCGGAGGAGACCCCCGCCGAGGATAAGTCCATGGAGGACACCCTGCGCAAGCTGCCCCTGGATGAACTGCTGCAAGACATCCGCGACCTGTAAAAGCTAAAAAGAAATTCCCTGACGCACCCGCGTCAGGGAATTTTTATGTTGTCACAGCAGAGAAAATATTTTTATTCGATCAGTACGACACTACAGCCCGGCTGCTGCCGTATACGCCCAGATACACATCACCGCCGGTGGTTTGGTAAGCGTAGTGATAGGCGAAAGCCTTGGCCTCGCTGGCGTTTAGAGCACCGTCAGACAGAGCGGATTCCACAAAGGCGTTCCACTGGGTGGGGTAGTCCTTGGCCAGGTCAATGCCGTAGGCGTAGAGATTCAGCACATTGCTGGCGGTGAGGGTATTGGGCACCGTAGGCAGCTTGGCCTTGTCAAACCAGCTGAACTTAGCGCAGAGCTGATAGAAAGGGTTCAGGTACATGCCGGAGTTATAGAAAGCGCTGTCCACATGGTCGTAGGCGTCCTTGATGAGGGTGGCATAGCGCTGGGTGCCCGTCTGCTCCAGCAGGGAGCCCATGGCCACCACGGCCACGCCCATGGAGGGGAAGGTCATACCGCTGCCGGAGTGGGTGTGATAACCTTCAGCGGTGTAGTCCACGGTGTTGAAGTACTTGATGGCCAGGTCACGCTGGGCGGCAATGTCCTCAGGGAGGGTCAGGCCATTGCGCAGAATGTACTCATAGTAGGAGGAGAAGGCGGAGGAGAAGTTGATGACGGTCAGGGCGTCCGTGTAGGAGATCTTGCGCAGACCGGAGGTGGAGGACACGGACACCACGCCGTCCTTTTCCTCAAACACGCCCTTGAGATAGTTGGCGATGCTCGCCGCGCCGTCATAATACTTGTGGTCGTCGGTGAGCACCCGGACATAGACGGAGGCGAAGCACCGGGTGGTGCCCATGCAGCTGGCACTGCCGAAGTTCACGGCCTTAGTCAGCTCGGCCACCTCTGCCTTCAATTGGGCCTCATCATAGGACCACTTGGAGTAAATGACTGTGTCGGAAGTGAGCGCGCTGTTGAAGTCGAAGAGCTGGGTGCAGGCTTCGTCGGCATACCAGTTCACAAAGCTCACAACACTGCTCTGGGGGAGATAGAAGTTCACGCGGGAACCGGCGGTCAGCTTCACGGCTCTCTCGCCGCCCAGCTCCTTGAAGGTGACGGTGATGATCTTGGAGGACCCGGCGTAGATGTTGGTGCACACATCGCCGATGTACCAGTAGCCGTCCTCGCCTACGGTGGGGGTCAGGCCGTTGGCGCCGTCCTTGCCGTTGGCACCGTCCTTTCCGTTGACACCGTTTTTGCCATCCGTGCCGTCAACGCCGTTGATGCCGTCTTTACCATTGGCGCCGCTGAGGCCATTGCTGCCGTCAACACCGTTGACGCCGTCCTTGCCATTGACACCGTCTTTGCCGTCCTTGCCGGCCACGCCGGTGGCGGCCACGCCCATGGACTCCCAGGTGCTGCCATCGTCATAGGAGACTTCCCAGTAGTTGTTCTCCGGGTTGATGCGCAGGCGGGGAGCGGTGACCTTGGCGCTGCCGCAGCCCGTGAGGCCCACGGTCAGGGTCAGAGCCATGCAGATAGCCAGCAGGAGGCTGACAAGGGATCTTGCTTTTGTTTTCATGCGAATAACTCCTTTTCTTTTTTCTTGCTTTTCTGTGCGGGGGCATTTTCTCTCTGTGCATTCCCTCCAAACTTGTGAATTTCGCCGTGGGGCGATATGAAAAGGCCGCAGCAACTCAAAAAAGCTGCTGCGGCCGGTTTCCACGCATAAAAAGGCGACCTCCGTTACGGGCAGGAGACACCTTACAGACGACATTTGAGCAGGTCTCCTGACTTGCGCCTCCGCGACTCTGCACGCCTTCTCAGGTTTCCCCAATGACTGACTTTCGTCCTGTGCAGAGCCTCCGCGCTTACAGTGGCGGTACCGTTCGGGATTTGCACCCGATTCTCTATTCTTCGCCGGGCCCTGGATGGGCGGGGCGACACTCAAACGGTTTTCACTTGTCTTTTTCAGCATAGCATTTGCGCCCGGCTTTGTCAACTTGATTTTGCGAAAACCGTCGAAAACTGTCGAAAAACGCCGCTGTACCGGGGGAAAGGACACATTATAATAAAAAGTTGTAAAAAATCCTTGTATTCCCCTGGGAGAGTGCTATAATCTCCGCGTAAGTTAGATGTGGCCAACTTTTTTTATCCCCAGTGGTTAGTTTTCCTTAACCGAAAGCCCTTGCGGCCCCATAGAAAAGAGGATAGCTGCAGGGGCGGACGACCATGTCCGCCCGGCGCGGCAGTTTCTTGTTGTGCGTAGGGGCGGGGCTCTCTTGCCCACCGTCGTGCCAGCCGATTGGCGGCCACTGTCGTGGCCGCCAATCGGGGCGCTTCCTCGAAATCGCCTTGCTTCTTCTGCCACTGGCAGTGCTTCGGCGATTTCCCCGCCCGCGGGCGACCGCGAGGGTCGCCCCTACGAGGGATTCTTCCACGCACGAACCTGCGGAAAATGTGCAGCCGTTTACCCCGCAAGTATCCCTCCACCAGCCTGCGGCTGGTCTCCCTCCCTTTAGGCAAGGGAGGCAATGGGCTTTCGGGGGGTGCGGTGGGTGACTGGCGGCGGCGTGAGGGCACGCCGCCCTACGCATTGCATGAGAGCACTGCAAACGGGGCGCCGGGTACACCGACCACTACGCACTGTTTACCGATAGAATACCGTAGGGGGCTGCGTCCTCGATGCCCTGTTTCACCGCACCTCTTGCAACGCCGCAAAAAGCCAGCGCACCGACTTTCGCCGGTGCGCTGCATGCAGCCTTATTTTTACCCGATCAATCCAATAATGAAGATCGTCAGGATCATAATGGGCAGCACGATCATAAACAGCCAGCGCATCCAGCCGGCTACCTTCATGCCCTTGCCGGCGTTGGCCTCGGCCTGGTAGTTTTTGAAGCCCCAGCCCCAGCGGGTCACGCAGAAGAGCAGGTACACCAGCGAGCCCATAGGCAGCAGAATGCTGCTGACCAGGAAGTCCTCGCTGTCCAGCACATCCCGGCCACCGATGGGGTGGAAGCCGCTGAGCACATTGTAGCCCAGCACGCAGGGGACGCTGGCGATGAGAATGATAACGCCGTTAATAAGCGCGGCCTTCTTGCGACTCCAGCCGAACAGGTCCATGCAGGAGGACATGATGTTCTCGATCACCGCGATGACCGTGGAGAAGGAGGCGAAGGTCATGAACAGGAAGAACAGCGCGCCCCACACGCGGCCTCCGGCCATGTTGGTGAACACATTGGGCAGGGTGACGAAGATCAGGCTGGGCCCGGAGGTCACCTCCACGCCATAGCTGAAGCAGGCGGGGAAGATGATGATGCCCGCCATGACCGCAACGAAGGTGTCCAGACCGCAGATACGAGCGCCCTCACTGAGGAGGGTGTGGTCCTTGCTCATGTAGCTGCCGAAAATTTCCATGGCGGCGATGCCCAGGCTCAGGGTGAAGAAGGACTGGTTCATGGCCGCGACAATGACATTGCCCAGGCCCACGGCCTTTACATTCTCCATGTTGGGCACCAGGTAGAAGGTCAGGCCCTCCTTGGCCCCGGACAGGGCGAAGCTGTGAATAGCCAGCACCACGATCAGCACCAGCAGCGCCGTCATCATCACCTTGCTGACCCGCTCCAGGCCCTTGCGCAGGCCGATGCTGCATACCAGCACGCCCGCCACCACCGTTATAGCCATCCACAGGCCCATCTCGGAGGGGCTTGCCAGCATATCGCTGAACACCTGGGCGCTGTCCTCGGCGGCCATGCCGTGGGTAAAGACGCCGGTGACGAACTTAAAGAAGTAGTCCAGCATCCAGCCGGAGACGGTGGTGTAGTACATCATCAGCAGGTAGCAGCCGATGATGGCGAACCAGCCGTGGATGTGCCACTTGCTGCCGGGCTTTTCCAGGGCCTTGTAGGCCAGCACCGCGCTCTTGCGGCTGGCGCGGCCCACGGCCAGCTCCATGGTCAGCACGGGCAGGCCCAGCACTACCAGCATAATGAGGTACACCAGCACGAAAAATCCGCCGCCGTTCTGCCCCACCACAAAGGGGAAGCGCCACACATTGCCGATGCCGATGGCGCACCCGGCGCTCACCAGCAGGAAGCCCAGTCTTGACTTAAAAGATTCTCTTTCCACGATGATTTTCTCCCGTTTTTCGGGCGGGCACTGTGCTAAATTATGTTAAGAGCCCGCTAAGATAGTGTTATAATAGTATCATAGGAAGAAACCGCCCCTTTGTCAAGCTTTTGCAAACCAGGAAAACGCCGATAAAACTCTATCAAATTTAGCAAAAACGCCGAAAATACACAAAAAATCAAGGGTAATTGTCCCGGCGACCCGAAGTCCGCTATTTTCCCCGTATTTTTGCCCCGGGCCCAGGCAAAAATTTATGCCCCTTTCCCCCTTTGCCCCCCGAAAAAGCAAAACAGGGGCTACCCAAACGAAGTAAATCGTGGTATAGTATATTCTGTATAAGAATCGAAACTGTCGATGAAGTGGTGTAATTACGATAACGGTAAGGAAGGGTGTGTGAGGGAAACCCGAGAAGGGTGTCCCTCGCCATTGAAATCAATAGTTTTTGAAATTTTGAAAAAGCTTTAAAAACTTAGTCGGCGGGGCGAAAAAACTTTTTCGATACGCTGATAAAAATCGAGATTTGGGAGGGCATGCCGTGAAGCGAAGAACGAAAAAGATCCTGCTTTTGCTGGCGGGCCTGGCGCTGTCGCTGGGTCTGTGCGGCTGCGCGCTGGAGACCTCGGTGGAGAACCTGTTCACCCTGCCCGAGGTGCCGGTGGAGTATACGGGCCTGTCCAACACCCTCAACGCCTACTTAAAAAGCGGCTACGAGTACATCAATCCCACCGGCGGCAACAATATGCAGTCCCTGCAAATGGTGGATCTGGACAACGACGGCAGCAAGGAGGCCGTGGCCTTTTTCCGCTGCACGGCGGACGAGAACCCGCTGAAAATCCTGGTTTTCCGTCCGGCGGAGGAGTCCTTCGCCCTCTACTGCACCATCGAGTCCGGCGGCACCTCCATCGACTCCGTGTCCTTCCGTGACTTTGACGGCGACGGCAAGCTGGAGGTGGCCGTGGGCTGGCGCATCAGCGCCGAGGTGCAGACCGTGGCCGTCTACCGCCTGCGGGGCAACACACCCGAGGTGCTCATGCAGAGCGGCTACGCCCGCTTCCAGGTGGACGACCTGGACAGCGACGGCCTCTTTGACCTGCTGCTCCTGCGCACGGAGACCGACGGCGGCACCCTGGCCGAGCATTACCGCTGGCGGGAGGGCGAGCTGCGCAGCGGCGGCCAGTGCCGCCTGAGCTGCACGGCGGCGGAGTTGACCCGGGGCAGCATCGTCTGCGGCAAGCTGGACAGCCAAGGCAACGCCGCCTTCATCACCGGCGTGGACGAGGGGAACCTTGCCATGACCGACATCCTGGTCAGCCGGGACGGGGAGCTTAAAAATGTCGCCCTCAGCCGCAGCACCGGCAAAACCGAGGTGCGCTACGCCTTCAGCCAGCTCCGTCCCCAGGACATCAACGGCGACGGTATCATCGAAATTCCCTATCCAGCCGACAGCACCGTCCGCACATCGGGTCGGGTGTTCTGCTGGTATCGCTACAACGACCGGGGCGACAGCGTCTGGGTCATGGACACCTATCACAACCTGTCTGACGGCTGGTATCTGGCCCTCAGCGACGACTGGCACGGCTGCATGAAGGGCACCGCCATCACCACCACCGACAAGGGCTCTTGCGTGACGGTCCAGGTCAGCGGCGAAACGGTGCTGTACCTATACAGCTTCAGCGGCGAGGACCGGGACCGGGACGCCCGCAGCGAAGGGCGAACCCTGCTGATGCTCCGGGCCAACATGGCCTACGCAATGCGCATCACCGAGGAGGGCCAGCGCATCGGCGTGAACAACGAGTGGGTCAACAGCCATTTCTATTTGATCTCGACGGCCTGGACCGCCGGAAACTGAGAGGGGAGGCAAAGGCAATGAAAAAAGTATTGGTTTTGGAGGACGAGAGCAGCATCCGCAGCTTCATCGTCATCAATCTGCGCCGGGCCGGCTACGATGTTATCGAGGCCGAGAGCGGCGAAGAGGCTTTGGAAAAATTGCAGCAGAACCCGGACACCCGCGTGGCCCTGCTGGACATTATGCTGCCCGGCATCGATGGCTTTGAGGTCTGCCGCCGCATCCGGGCCACCAACCTGCGCATCGGCATCATCATGCTCACGGCCCGCTCCCAGGAGATGGACAAGGTCACAGGCCTCATGACCGGGGCCGACGACTATGTGACCAAGCCCTTCTCCCCGGCGGAGCTGACGGCCCGGGTGGACGCCCTCATGCGCCGCTTTGGCGTGACGGGGGAGATCAGCGATCAGCTCACCCAGCCGCCCTTCGTCCTCAACACCCGCAACCGCACTCTAGAGAAGGACGGCCAGCGCATCAAGCTGACCCAAATGGAATACGCCATCATGAAGATGTTCATGGAAAACCCGGGCAAGGCACTGTCCCGGGAGGAGATATTGGACCTGGTGTGGGGCAGGGACTACTTCGGCGAGCTGAAGATCGTGGATGTGAACATCCGCCGCCTGCGGCTGAAGATCGAGGACAACGCCACCAATCCCACCTACATCACCACAGTATGGGGGTACGGCTATAAGTGGGAAGCATAATGCTGGATAAAAGCGCAGAGGAGGCTCCCCGGACCCTCCCTGGCCGCAAGCGCCGCATGATGGGTATGCGCCGCCGCTGGATCATGACCAGCGTGTTCCCGGTCATCACCATTCTGCTGCTCATCGCAGCCCTGACCTCGGTGATACTGGTAGCCAACTATTACAGCAGCGCCCGCTCCGTCCTGGAAAACAAGGCCCGGGCCGGCGCCAGCTACTTCAACACCTATGTCATGGTCAGCTACAATGAATATTACCGCAGCGCCGTGCTCTACGCCGGGAATTTTGACGAGGCGGACACCATCGAGCTCCAGTTCCTGGACAGCAATGGCCGCATCGACATCTCCAGCCGGGGCCAGACCGTGGGCATCACCCCGGACACACCGGAGGTGCGACGGGCCCTGGAGACCGGCAAGATCGAGTCCTACAACGGCAAAGACTCCCTCACCGGCGAGAGCATCATGTCCGTGTCCGCGCCCCTGGAGTTTGACGGCGCGGTGGTGGGCGTTATGCGTCTGGTCACCTCCACAAGAGAGCTGGATAAACAGGTGGTGCTGTTGAGCCTTTCCATCATGGGCCTGGCTGCGGTCATCGGCGGCGTGGTGCTGGCGGTGAACCTGGTGTTCATGCGCCGTATCGCCGCCCCGGTGGCGGAGGTGACGGAGGCAGCCAAGCGCATTTCCGGCGGCAGCTACGGTATCCAAATTCCCAATAAATACGACGACGAAATGGGCCAACTGGTGGATAACATCAATCAGATGTCCCTGCAGATCAGCCAGAGCGAAAAGATGCAGACAGAGTTCATCTCCTCCGTGTCCCACGAGCTGCGCACCCCCCTCACCGCCATCAACGGCTGGGGCGAGACGCTCCTGGCCGACGACAGCGGCGACACCGAGCAGCTTCGCCGGGGCGTGCGGATCATCCTCCGGGAGTCCCGCCGCCTTACCAACATGGTGGAGGAGCTGCTGGAGTTTTCCAAAATCGAGGATGGACGCTTTACCCTCCGTGTGGAGCAGATGGACCTGCAAGCCGAGGTGGAGGACGCCATCTACACCTACCGTGAGCTTTTCCACCAGGACGGCATCGACCTGGAGTATTTAAGCGCCGGGGAGATGTTCGAGCAGCCCATCACCGGCGACCCGGAGCGGCTAAAGCAGGTGCTGTGCAATGTGCTGGACAACGCCGCCAAGCACGGCGGCTCCGGCAAGCGCATCACAGTGTCCATGGAGCAGGAGGGCGACGACTATGTGGTCCGGGTCCGCGACTTCGGCCCCGGCATCCCGGAGGCGGAGCTCCCCTATGTGAAGCAGAAGTTTTATAAGGGCAGCTCCAAGGCCCGGGGCAGCGGCATTGGCCTGGCCGTCTGCGACGAGATCGTCCGCCGCCACGAGGGCACCTTCGACATCGGCAACGCCGAGGGCGGCGGCTGCATCGTCACCATCCGTCTGCCCATTTCCCGTGAAGAGGAATAAAATAGATAGAACAAATGTTGCATTTCCCCCGCGCCTGTGCTATACTCAAGGGGAAGGCAGAGAGGACATAGTAACACATGGCAAAGCAAGAGAAAAAACAAACCTTCCGTACCTCCATCGGCGGACAGGCCCTCATTGAGGGCATCTTAATGCGCGGCCCCGAAAAGCAGGCCATCGTGGTCCGGGCCCCGGAGGGCCTGGTGACAAAGGTGGAGGAGCTGAAGCTGGTGCGGGACAAGTACCCCGTCCTGGGCCTGCCCATCATCCGGGGCGTGGTGACCTTTTTAGACTCCATGGTCAAGGGCATCAAGGCCCTGATGTTCTCGGCGGATTACTTCCCCGACGACGAGGCCGCCCAGCCCTCCAAGCTGGATAAGTGGCTGGAGGCCCATGTCTCCGCCGAAAAGCTCCAAAGCGTCCTGGTGGGCGTTTCGCTGGTGCTGTCTTTGGGCCTGACGCTGCTGCTGTTCATGCTGCTGCCCACCTTCGTGGCGGGCCTGTTCCACGCCAAAAGTGCCCTGGTGCATAACCTCATCGAGGGCGTTATCAAGATCGCCGTTTTCCTGGGCTACCTGATCCTCTGCTCCAAGCAGAAGGATGTGCGCCGGGTGTTCTGCTACCACGGCGCCGAGCACAAGACCATTTTCTGCTATGAGGCGGGCCTTCCGCTGACGGTGGAGAACGCCCGCATCCAGCCCCGGCACCATCCCCGCTGCGGCACCAGCTTTTTGTTCGTGGTCATCGTGGTGTCCATCCTGTTCTCCTCCGTGGTGTTCACCCAGGTGGAGTGGCAGAATCTGTGGGTCCGCATGGGCATGCACCTGCTGCTCCTGGTGCCGGTGGTGGGCATCACCTACGAGTTTAACCGCTTCGTGGGCCGCCACGATAACGCCGTCACCCGGGCCCTGTCCGCCCCGGGCATGTGGCTGCAAAATTTCACCACCTTTGAGCCAGACGACTCCATGCTGGAGGTGGCTATCGAAGCTCTGAAGCTGGTCCTGCCCGATGAACGGGGGAAAGACGCCTGGTAAAGACCCCTGTCAAAAATTCCGTTGGAATTTTTCGACAAAAGGCTTGCAGCCTGCTGCGCGCATAATTTTGAGCCTTTGGCTCAAAATTCCACACTTGCAGTCTGAGAGGTATTTTTCCCCACGCGCATGTCGCGGTGAAAAATGATTTCAATTTTTCGCGTCTGCGGACGCGAACTCTGCGAGGCTTTCTTTAGACTTTACAAGTCAATAACCCCCAAATTTCCACAGAAAGTGACAACAAATAGTATTATGGCTATTACATATAACAATTTGTATATGGATATTCGTCAGCAACTCCGCCTGGCCGGGGTCCAGGCCTCCACCCTGGAGGCCCGGGAGCTGGTGTGCTTTGCCGCCGGCAAGACCCGCCGGCAGCTCCTGCGGGACGGCCAGCTCTATGTGCCCCCGGTGGTGGAGGAGCAGGTACGGAGCCTGGTGCAGCGCCACTTGGCCGGGGAGCCGGTGGCCTACCTCATCGGCGAGTGGGAGTTTTACGGCCTGCCCCTGGACATCGATCGCCAGGTGCTCATTCCCCGGTCGGACACAGAGACTTTGGTGGACCGCGCCCTGCCGTTTTTGCGGGCGAATCCGGGCAGCCGGGTCTTGGATCTTTGCACCGGCTCCGGCTGCGTGGGCCTGGCTGTAGCCAGCCAGGTGCCGGACTGCCGCGTGACCCTGGGCGACCTCTCCGAGGGGGCCTTACGGGTGTGCCGCCAAAACATCCGCCGCAACGACCTTTCCGACCGGGTGGCCTCCCTGCAAATGAACGCCATGCAGGCCCCGCCCAGCCGCCTGGGCACCTACGACTGTATCCTCTGCAACCCGCCCTACATCCCCTCCGGAGACATCCCGGGCCTGGACGCCTCCGTGCGCGACTACGAGCCCCACAGCGCCCTGGACGGCGGGGAGGACGGCCTGAACTTTTACCGCGCCGTCAGCAGCCTGTGGCGGGAGGCCCTGCGCACCGGCGGCATGCTCCTGTTTGAAGTGGGCGTTGGCCAGGCGGACGATGTGCTGCGCATCATGCGCTCCTTCGGCTTCGGCGACCTGGAGATCACCCCCGACCCCGGCGGCATCCCCCGGGTGGTGCAAGGCGTTCTCTATGATGAAATATAACATTCAGTGCGACAAAAAGCCTCGCAGAGTTTGCCGCCCGCAGGCGGAAAAAAATTGAGATCATTTTTCACCGCGACATGTGCGTGGAGAAAAATACCGCTCAGGCTGCAAGTGTGGAATTTTGAGCCAAAGGCGCAAAATTATGCGCGCAGCAGACTGTAAACCTTTTGGCAGAAAAATCCAAAAGATTTTTCACCAGTAAAATATAGGAGGAATAGATCATGGCAGCAAAGAAAGAACCGATGACCGCCGCGGCGGTGGACAAGTCTGACAAGAAAAAAGCCCTGGAGGGGGCCATGCAGCAGATCGAGCGCCTGTACGGCAAGGGCTCCATCATGCGCTACGGCGACAACGCCGAGACCAATGTAGAGGCCATCCCCACCGGCTCCCTGGCCCTGGATGTGGCCCTGGGCATCGGCGGCGTCCCCAAGGGGCGCATCATCGAGATCTACGGCCCCGAGTCCTCCGGCAAGACCACCCTGGCCCTGCACATCCTGGCCCAGGCCCAGAAGAAGGGCGGCGAGGTGGCCTTCGTGGACGCCGAGCACGCCCTGGACCCCACCTACGCCCGGGCCCTGGGCGTGAAGATCGAGGACATGCTCATTTCCCAGCCCGACACCGGCGAGCAGGCCCTGGAGATCACCGAGGCCCTGGTGCGCTCCGGCGCCATTGATGTGGTGGTGGTGGACTCCGTGGCGGCCCTGGTGCCCCGTGCGGAAATTGAGGGCGAGATGGGCGACAGCTTCGTGGGCCTCCACGCCCGCCTCATGAGCCAGGCTCTGCGCAAGCTCACCGGCGTCATCGCCAAGACCAACACCGTGGTCATTTTCATCAACCAGCTGCGCGAAAAAGTGGGCGTCATGTACGGCAATCCCGAGGTCACCACCGGTGGCCGCGCCCTGAAATTCTACGCATCCGTGCGCATTGATGTGCGCCGTGTGGAGACCCTGAAGGCCAACGGCGAGATGATCGGCAACCGCACCCGGGCCAAGGTGGTGAAAAACAAGGTGGCGCCCCCCTTCCGTGAGGCGGAGTTTGACATCATGTACGGCGAGGGCATCAGCCGCACCGGCGAAATTTTGGACCTGGGCGTGAAGCTGGACCTGATTCAAAAGAGCGGCTCCTGGTTCAGCCTGGGCGAGGTGCGCATGGGCCAGGGCCGTGACGCGGCCAAGCAGTACCTGGTGGACCACCCCGACGAGTGCGACGCCGTGGAGCAGGCCATCCGCAAGAATTTCCACAAGCTCATGAGCAACCAGTCCAAGGTGGCCGCCCGGGCCGCGGGCCGCGCCGTGGATGTGTCCGCCGACGATTTCGACGATGCGGATTGAGCGCATGGAGCCGTCCAAGCATAAAAAAGACCGGGTCCTGGTCTTTTTGGAGGGCGGCGAACTGCTGAAAATAACCGAAAACGAACTCCTGCACTATGACCTCCGCCCGGGCGCGGAGCTTTCGGAGGAGACGGTGACGGAGCTGAAAAAGGCCGCCCAGACCTCCCAAATGAAGGCCCGTGGCGCCCAGCTCACCGGCAGCCGCATACTGTCAAAGAAGCAGGTGGTGGAGCACCTGACCCGCCGTGGCGGCGACCGGGAAGCGGCGGAGGACACCGCCCAATGGCTGGAGGACCTGGGCGCGGTGGATGAGGCAGTCTACGGCGCAGCCATCGTCCGCCATTACAGCGCCTCCGGCTACGGCCCGGGCCGCATCCGCCAGGAACTGACCCGCCGGGGCATCCCCCGTGACCTGTGGGACGAGCTTCTTGCGCAAATGCCCCCGGCAGAGGAGACGGTGGAGCGCTTCGTGCAAAGCAAAAGTAAGGGTAAACCCCTGGACGCCGATGCCCTGCGCAAGCTCTCCGCCGCCCTGCAGCGCCGGGGCTTCGCCTGGCAAGACATAGCCCCCACCCTCCGCCGCCTGGAGAGCGAGATAGAAGAATAAAGGAAGATAAAACCGTGATCGTATCATTTATATCCCTGGGATGTGACAAAAACCGCGTGAATACCGAGCAGATGATGGCCCTGTGCCTGCAAGGGGGCATGACCGTCCAGGAGGACTGCGCCGGCAGCGATGTGGTGGTGGTGAACACCTGCGGCTTCATCGACAGCGCCAAGCTGGAGGCCATCGAGACGATTTTGTCCGTGGCCGAACTGAAAGCGGCGGGCCAGGTGGGCAAAATTTTGGTCACCGGCTGCCTGAGCCAGCGCTACCAGGCGGAGCTTTTAGAGGAGCTCCCGGAGGTGGACGGCATCATGGGCACCGGCAGCTACGGCGACATCGTCTCCGCCGTGGAGCAGGTGGCCGCCGGGCAGAAATTCAGCCGCTTCGCCGACATCAGCGGCCCCGTGGAGGAGCTGCCCCGGGTCATTTCCACTCCCATGCACTACGCCTATCTCCGCATCGCCGAGGGGTGCAGCAACCGCTGCGCCTACTGCGTCATTCCCTCCCTGCGGGGCAAATACCGCAGCCGCCGCATGGAGGACATTCTCACCGAGGCCAAGGCCCTGGCGGATGGCGGCGTGAAAGAGTGCATCGTCATCGCCCAGGATATCACCCGCTACGGCATCGACCTGTATCAAGAGAAAAAATTGCCGGAGCTGCTGCGGGCGCTGTGCAAGCTGGACTTCCGCTGGATCCGCCTGCACTATCTCTACCCCGACAGCATCACAGACGAGCTGATAGACACCATCGCGTCCGAGCCGAAGATCTGCAATTATATAGACATCCCCATCCAGCACTGCAACGACACCATTCTCCGGGCCATGCGCCGCCGGGAGACCAAGGCGGGGCTGCATGAGCTGTTCGCAAAGCTCCGCAGCCGCCTCCCCGGCCTGGTCCTGCGTACCAGCGTCATCACGGGCCTTCCCTACGAGGACGAGGCCGCCTTTGAGGAGCTGTGCGACTTTTTGCAGGAGGAGAAAATTGAGCGGGCTGGCGCCTTCCCCTATTCCCCGGAGGAGGGGACCCCGGCGGCGAAAATGCTCAACCGCGTGGATAGCGACGAGGCCCAAAACCGCGCTGAGCTTGTAATGCAGCTCCAAAGCCAGGTGATGGACCGGTTCAACGACACCCGCCTGGGCAAGACCCTGGAGGTGCTGTGCGACGGCTTCGACCTCCAGGCTATGGCCTACGCGGGCCGCACCTACGCCGAAAGCCCCGGCATCGACGGCACCATCTACTTCACCGCCCACCAAGATGTTCAGTCCGGCCAGTTCGTCCCCGTCCGCATCACCGGCACCATGGACGGAGACCTCACCGGCGAAGCGACAGAAACGGAGGAATAACTATGCCCATGAATACCGCCAATAAGCTGACCCTGCTGCGGGTCTTTCTCATCCCGGTTTTCCTGGTGGTGATGTACTGGGGCTTTCCCGGCTACCGCTATGTGGCCCTGGCCGTCTATGTGGTGGCCTGCCTCACAGACCTGCTGGACGGCTACATCGCCCGGCACTATAGCCAGGTCTCCGACTTCGGCAAGTTCGCCGACCCCCTGGCGGATAAGTGCCTGGTCGTGGCGGCCCTGTGCTGCTTTGTGGAGAGCGGCGAGTTCTACGGTTGGGTCCTGGCCATGGTGCTGCTGCGGGAGTTCGCCGTCAGCGGCATGCGCCTGGTGGCCGTGGAAAA
Organism: Clostridium sp. CAG:413; assembly: GCA_963650985.1. Taxonomy (GTDB): domain Bacteria; phylum Bacillota; class Clostridia; order Oscillospirales; family Oscillospiraceae; genus Vescimonas. Next base: position 669 of record CAVJNL010000005.1, on the reverse strand, counting down.
AGGCCGGGTCATCGCCGCCGGCTGGTCCGGCAAGGTCAAGACCGCCAGCACCATGGTCTGCATCTGCCTCATCCTCTTCGGCATCCCCCAGTGGCTGAACTATGTCTGCCAGGGCGTCATCCTGGTGACCACGGTCTACTCCGGCGTAGAATACTTCGCAAAAAACTGGGATGTGTTCAAGGAATCTTGACACCAAGGATAAAGCCTGCTAAAATGGCTATAAACTTCATAGCGCGTTGATCGGAAAGAGTACGCGCCACAGCTTTTCCAAGAGAGGGGCGGCCACCGGCTGCAAGCCGCCCTGTGAAGCGGCGCGGAAAGTGCGTCCGGGAGCGCGGGGGATGCAGACGCCCTCCGCCCGGCCTTGCGTAAAAGGCCCCTTGAGTAATAAACGAGAGTGGAACCGCGATCCTTCGCCTCTCATGCCTCCGGGCATGGGAGGCGATTTTTGCCAATTACAGCAAATCCGTAGGGGGCGGCGTCCCCGACGCCCCGTTCCCACGAACCCCTTGCCCTGCGCCAAAGCGGCGGGGTGTGGTCACCCCGCCCTACAACCCGTTCCGTAGGGGCGACCCTTGCGGGGTCGCCCGCTCCCCCAAAAAGGCTCCCCTGCGTAAGGGGGCTGGACAGGTTACAATCCGAAGTGCAACACCCCGAAAATAAGAAGAC
>CAVJNL010000004.1:0-52288 GCA_963650985.1 Clostridium sp. CAG:413 | reverse complement strand
ATGGCAGAGGCCAACAAGGCCCTCGCCAACAAGTAAGATACAGCCTACTTACAACAAAAAGAGACGCCTGCGGGCGTCTCTTTTTTTACTGACAAAAAATATTTAGAGAAAAACCTGTCATTGCGAGGACGCAAGGCGCCCGTGGGGAGCGAACCGAGCGCTGCCAGTGGCAGAAGAAGCGGGGAAATCGCCGCAGCGCCGCCAGTGGCGGATGCAGCAAGGCGATTTCGAGGAAGTGCCCCGATTGGCGGCCACGACAGTGGCCGGGAATCGGCTGGCACGACGGTGGGCCGGAGCGAGTGGCCGCGGTCAAAATTTCAAGCGTCCGCCGTTAGGCAGCGCAGAAATTTTGGGCACCGCAACAGGACCACCCCGCCCTGCAATGCGTAGAAATAACTGCGTGAAAAAGGGACGATGTGGGCATCGCCCCCTACGGATAACTTGGAAGCTGGTGGTAACGGGGCGTCGGGGCCGCCGCCCCCTACGGAGCATAACAAAAACTACGGTATATCGGGCGACCGCAAGGGTCGCCCCTACGAAGTGTTACAAATTTTCCACCCAAAAAGCGGTGTCGTGAGGGCACGCCACCCTCACAAAAAACGGTGCCCTCACAGAGGGCACCGCTGAAGCAAGCCGATTAAAAATGCGAATCCACGAATTTGTTGAACTTCGCGCTGTTGATGTGGTCCTTGTAGGTGTTGCGGAACCGCTTGACGGTGAGGCTGTTGTACTGGGTGATGTTCCGATACTTCAAAAGCCCGGCCACCAGTGCCACGCCGCCGCACAGGTAACCCATGGGCGCGGTCTTAATACAGGTGCCCACCAGCGCCGCCAGCACCAGCACGGAGATCAGCACACCGGCGATCTGCTTTTTCGGGTGCAGCAGCTTCACGATGTCCGCCGTGACCACGCCTTCCTCCACCATAACATTGGCAAACCGCTTTTGCACGCCGAACAGGCTCACCGCGTTCAGCAGGCAGGGCGCGACCACGAAAAACGCGAAGAACGCCTCCACCAGGCTGATCATCAATACAGCAAAATCGCTCATTTTTCCCATTTCCCAAATCCTCCAAAAAATTTAATTGATAAAAGTGATAGCCATATCGCTGTGGCTTGTGGCGTAGAGCATGTGGCTGTAGCTCAGGTCAAAGGACACCACATCCCCCACCCGCAGCTTTCGGGGGCAGTCCTCCACATCCAAAATGCAGTGGTCCGAGGAGCCGCCGATGACCGTCATACCCGGCTCCCGGCACAGAAGGCTCTCCACCTGCCCCACATCCGCCCGGCCAAAGGCCGCCAGGGCCCGCAGCCGCACGCCGCGATCCTCATAGGTGGGCCGGTTTCCAAAGGCATCAATGACCGTCTCCCCCACGGGATAGGTGGGCTTTTTCCGCAATTCTATGATCTCCGCCTCCAGGTGCATGGTGCCCCGGAGCAGGTACTCCATGTCGCCGATGCCCCAGTCGTCCTGCAAGTCCTTAGCCAGCAGCGCCGTCTCGCCGATGCGAAGATGGTTGATGCCCTCGGGCATGGTGCCCCAGTGGACCAGGGTGTAGCTGCTGGTGGCGCCGCCGGACACGATCTCCAGCTTCCGGTCAATCTGCGCCTCCACGGCCCGGACGATGGCAACCAGCTGCCCCATGTTCTCCGGCGTGGGCTTCACCGAGCCGTAGCAGCCCAGGTTCACCCCCACGCCCGCAAGATGCAGGTGCGTCAGGTCCCGCTCCACATGGCAGCAGACCTCCACCATCTCGTCCCTATCCCAAAAGCCCTCCCGCAGGTCGCCCAGGTCGGCCATAATAATGACCTTGTGCGTGACATTCTGCGCCGCGCAGACCTCGTTCAGCGCGTCCAGGGTGGAGAGGTCGCTCTGCAAAGAGTAGTCCGCCAGCCGGGCCACATCGTTCAGCTCCGAAAGCCCCGGCACCCGCAGCAGCATGTACGGCCCCGGAATGCCCTCCCGACGCCACAGCTCCATCTGCTCCAGGCGGCTGGTGGCAAGCTCCGCCGCGCCGCAGTCCCGGTACAGCCGGGCGATCTCCGGCATGCCGCCCACGCCCTTCACCACCCCGGCCACGGCGATGCCCCGGGCCGCGCAGCGGCGAATGATCTGGGTGAAATTGTTGCGCAGCTTGTCCCGATCCAGCACGATGCGGGGGAATTTTCTCTCCATGACCTTACCTCAAACTTTCACAGATAAAAGTATTATACCATATTCTCCCGGGAATTGCCATTACTTTTTTCAGTTTCCCTACCCGAAAAGCAGAAAAATCCCACATCAATACACAAATCTCACGGTGATAATTTTTTCTTTTTTAGAAAAATCGACAAAATCGCAAAAACACGGTTGACAGAACCTCTCCCCGGGTGTACTATGCCAACAACAAAAACAAACGAAAGGAGAAAGCAGCATGAAGCAGTTTAGCCGCAGCATGATGATGCAGATGTGCATGCCCATGTGCATGTGCATGTTTCCTTGCGCGCAAAACAGCCATCTGCTTTCCCATAATGCCTAAGCGGTCATAGGGCCGCGGGGTTCGCTAATCGCAGCGGGAAGTCACTTGGCTTCCCGCTGTTTTATTTTTGCAAAGGAGGATGATCCATGAAAAAGCTCTACCGCCTGCTGACCACCGGCCACCGAATGTGTCCTCCGGGCACGAGTCGATAAAAGCAAGTATATCCGAGGCAAACGCCTGATTTCATGTAAAAAAACAAACATTATTAAAAAGGAGAACAAAACCATGAAAAAGACTACCAAGCTCACCGCCCTGGTCCTGGCCCTTGTGCTGACCCTGGCCCTGGCCCTCGTCGGCTGCGGCAAGAAGACCACCACCATTCAGATCGCCGTTCCCAACGACACCACCAACGAGGCCCGCGCCCTCCTTCTGCTGGAGCAGCAGGGCATCATCAAGCTGAAGGACGGTGCCGGTATCACCGCCACCAAGAACGACATCGTGGAAAATCCCTACAATGTGGAGATCGTGGAGGCTGAGGCCGCCCAGCTCCCCAATGTGAAGCAGGATGTGGACTACGCCGTCATCAACTCCAACTACGCCATCAACGCGGGCCTGAATCCCCTGAAGGACGCCCTGGCTATCGAGGGTTCCTCCTCCGCCTACGGCAACATCCTCTGCGTGAAGGAAGGCAATGAGAATCTGCCCAAGATCCTGGCCCTGAAGGCCGCTCTGGAGAGCAAGCAGGTGGCCGACTACATCACCGAGAAGTATGCCGGTTCCGTTGTCAGCACCGTCACCAACCCCACCGACGGCTATGATTCCTCCATCGACTACGATGCTCTGAAGGGCACCACCATCTCCATCGCCGCTTCCCCCACCCCCCACGCCGAGATCCTGGAGGTCGCCAAGACCATCCTGGCCGACAAGGGCATCACCCTGGACATCCAGAGCTACAATGACTATGTTGTGCCCAACACCGTGGTAGAGGACGGCACCGTGGACGCCAACTACTTCCAGCACCTGCCCTACCTGGAGGACTTCAACGCCCAGCAGGGTACCCACATCGTCTCCATCGCCACCATCCATGTGGAGCCCATGGGCCTCTACGGCGGCAAGCAGACCTCTCTGGACGCCCTGACCAAGTAATTGAGAAACGAGGGAAACAGAGATGATCGAGCTCAAGCATATATGCAAAACATTTGACTCCGGTGGGGGAGAAGTGGAAGCGCTGAAGGATGTTTCCCTCACGATCGAAAAAGGCGAAATTTACGGCATCATCGGCATGAGCGGCGCCGGCAAGAGCACCCTGGTGCGGTGCATGAACCTGCTGGAGCGCCCCACATCCGGCGAAATTTGGGTGGACGGCCAGGAGCTGGAGCAGATGTCCGCCAAGGAGCTGCGCCAGGCCCGCCGGGAGATCACCATGATCTTCCAGCACTTTAATCTCCTCATGCAGCGCACCTGCCTGCGCAATGTGTGCTTCCCCATGGAGCTGTGCGGCATGAAGAAGGCCGAGGCCGAAAAGCGGGCCCGGGAGCTTTTGGACCTGGTGGGCCTGCCGGATAAGGCCAACGCCTACCCGGCCCAGCTCTCCGGCGGCCAGCAGCAGCGCATCGCCATCGCCCGCGCCCTTGCCACCAACCCCAAGGTGCTGCTGTGCGACGAGGCCACCAGCGCCCTGGACCCCAACACCACCCACCAAATTCTCCAGCTCATTCGGGAGCTGAACCGGGAGCTGGGCATCACCGTGGTCATCATCACCCACCAGATGAGCGTGGTGAAGGAAATTTGCGATAAGGTCGCCATTCTGGACGGCGGCGAGGTGGCCGAGGAGGGCCTGGTGTCGGCGGTGTTCGCTGCCCCCAAGTCCGCAGCTGGTCGGCGGCTGGTGTTCCCCGGCGGGGTCGACGCCCTGGTGTCCGATCCCGCGTCGGAGCGCCGCGTGCGGCTTATCTTCCGGGACAGCCAAACCACCGGCATCCCCCTGGTTGCCCGCCTGGCGGCGGAGGAGAGCATTTACTGCAATGTCATCTCCGCCAGCACCCAAAAGCTCTCCCGGGAGGTCTATGGCAGTATGCTCCTGGGCATCCCCAGCGCCCACTTTGACCGGGCCGTGGAGTTCATCAAGGCATATCCCAACATTCAGGTAGAGGAGGTGGAGCACGATGTACAGTGATTTGTTTTCCCCGGAGTCCCTGGCAGACCTGCAAACGGTCCTGCCGCAGATACCCTTTGCCATTTGGGAGACCCTCTATGTGACCCTGCTTTCCACGCTCCTTGCCACCGTCATTGGCCTGCCCCTGGGCGTGCTGCTGGTGGTGGGCGAAAAGGGCGGCGTGCTGCCCCTGCCCAAGGGCGTGCTCCATGTGCTGAATGTGCTCATCAATTTACTGCGGTCCGTGCCGTTCCTGATCTTGATGATCATGGTGTTCCCCCTGTCCCGGCTCATCATCGGCACCGCCGTGGGCACGGCGGCCACCATCGTGCCTCTGGTGGTAGCGGCCTTCCCGTTCATCGCAAGATTGGTGGAGGGCAGCCTCCGGGAGGTGGACCCCAACATCATCGAGGCCGCCCAGAGCATGGGCGCCACCCCCGTGCAAATTATCTGCCGGGTGATGATCCCCGAGAGCGTCCCCAGCCTGCTGCAAAATGTGACCATCGCCCTGACCACCATCCTGGGCTACTCGGCCATGAGCGGCATCATCGGCGGCGGTGGCCTGGGCAAGATCGCCATCGACTACGGCTATTACCGCTATAAGTACCTGGTGATGCTGGTGGCGGTGATCCTGCTGGTGCTGCTGGTGCAGGTCCTGCAGACCATTGGCACAAAGCTGGCTATCCGCTGCGATAAGCGCCTGAAAAAATAATATCAAAAGAGAGGCCCTGTGGGCCTCTCTTTTTTTGGGTAAAAATGGTGAATTTCGCTTGCACTTCGGTGCAGTTTGTGGCAAAATCGGAGAAGAAAAAGTGCGAAAAGGGGGACACAAAATGGACCTATATCGTGACCCGGCCACCATGGACGCCCCGGAGCTGCGGGCGTACCTCTCGGACATCCGGGAGGAGCTGGAGGCCATGGACCAAGACGAACCGGAGGACGAGACCAGCGAGGAGTTCGTAGACTGGGCCGAAGACCACGAAGCCCTGGAGGATCTGGCCGACGAAATCGTGGAGCGCCTGGAATCCCTGGGCGAACCGCTGGAGTGAGAAAGCAAAACATTTTGTTATGGGGTGGGATCGATCCCGCCCCATTTACTTTAACTTTCGTAGGGGCCGATGTGGGCATCGGCCCCTACGGAATTGTTTGTAGGGGCGGACGACCCTGTCCTCCCCGTGGCGCGTCTGCCGGGGGCGCGGTAGTTAAGGGGCGGCGGGCTGTGGGCACCCCGCCCTACGGAAATGAAAATGCCCCGGGAGGGTGCGCCTGTATGGGCGCTCCTTCCCGGGGGGTTGATTAACAACACAAATTAAAATGTCACGATCTGCGCGCCGCCGAGGGCGGCGGCGTCTTTTTCATCGTGGGTCACGCAGAGGACGGTGGCGCTTGCTCGGTGGCGGAGAATATAGTCTGCGGTTTGCGTTCGGGCGGCGTCGTCCAGGCCCTTGAAGGGTTCGTCCAGCAGCAGGAGGTCCGCGCCGAAGCACACGGCGCGGGCGATGGCTACCCGCCGCCGCATGCCGCCGGAGAGCTCCCGCACTGGCTGATCCAGGCTCCCCGCCAGGCCCAATTCCTCCAGGTGGCGTCGTATCTCCCCGTCGCCCAGGGTCTTGCCCGTGACCAGGCGGACATTTTCTACGGCGGAAAAGCTGTCGCACAGCCGGTCCTCCTGGAACACATAGCCCAGCCGCTCCGGGCGGCCTGTGATCTCTCCGCTCTCGGGCTTTTCCAGCCCGGCGATGCACCGCAGGAGGGTGGTCTTGCCCCGGCCCGAGGGGGCCATGAGGCAGATCACCGCCACGGGCTCCACCGTTAGGGACACCGCATCCAAAACGGTTTTGCCGTCAAAGGACTTGCACAGGTTCTCAATTTTCATGCCCGCGCACCTCCTATTCGGCGAAAGACCAGCCGCAGCAGCCACAGGACCAATTTTTCAAACCCGGCGCTGAGGAGCACGATCACCACCGTCCAGGCCAGGAGGTCCGCCGTCATCAGGTAAATTTTCGCGTCGTACAGCCGCTCGCCCAGGGAGCCGCCCACCACGCCGATGACCTCCGCCGCCACCCCGGCCTTCCAGCTCATGCCCAGGGCTGTGGCGCTGCCCGCCAGCAAAAAAGGCTCCACCGCAGGCAGATAGATCATCCGCACCCGCCTGGCCCAGGGCACCCGGAACACCCGGGCCATCTCCAAAAGCTGTCCGTCCGCGCCGCGGATGCCCGCCAGCACATTGGTGTAGAGCACCGGGAACACCATGAGAAACGAGATGAACAGCGAAAGCTGCGAGGCCCGCAGCCAGATCAGCGCCAGGATGATGAACGACGCCACCGGCACGGACTTGATGGCCAGCACATAGGGCCGCAGCAGAATCTCCAGCAGGGAGAACCGCCCCGCTGCGAAGGCCAGCACCGTGGCCATGACCAGCGCCAGCAGAAAGCCCCCGGCGATGCGCAGCAGACTGAAGCCGATGACGCTCCAAAAGTCCGCCGTGGGCACCAGGACGGCCAGCCGCGCCGCCACCCGCACGGGTGAGGGCAGCAGAATGGGGGAGCGCACCAGTAGGGCCGCCCCCTGCCACACCGCCAGGGCCAGCACGGCGGCGAGGAGCTTTTGCAGGCGCATCCGCCTCATGCGCCCAGCCAGTAGAAGCCGCCTTCGGGCATGGCCCCGCCAACGGCCTCGGGCTTCAGGTCATACAGGGTCTGGAGATAGCCGCTCACGGCGGTCTTCATCTCCGCGCCGGTGATGCACACCAGGTTGCACCCGGGCAGGGCCTTTTCGGCCACGGCGGCCTTCACGATGCCCAGGTTTTCCACCAAAACGGCGGTCTCGGCGGCGTGGGTGTTTGCGTAGTCGGTGCTGGCGGCGTACTCCTCCAGGAACTTAGCCACGGCCTCCGGGTGCTCGTCGGCAAAGGCCTTGCGCACCAGCAGGCCCGCCGTCACCAGGCGGCTGTCCACGCCCAGCTTGTCCCACTCAGCGGAGAGGTCCAGGGCCACCCGCAGGCCCTCCACCTGGCCCTGGGCCACGGTCACAAAGGGCTGGGGCAGCATGGCCACGCTGCACGCGTCCTGGGTCATCAGGGCCACGATCTCCGTGGGCTCGCTCTTCCACTCCACGGTCACATCCTCGCCCAGGGTCAGGCCGTTCTGGGCCAGGAGATAGGTCAGGGCGTACTCCGGGGTGGCGCCCTTGCCGGTGGCGTAGATGGTCTTGCCGGCCAGGGACTTCACATCCGTCACAGTCTCACCGTCCTTTTCCACGATGTACAGCACGCCCAAGGTGCTGGCGGCGATAAGCTCCACCTGGCCCTGGGTCTGGTTATAGAGAATGGCGCCCACATTGGCGGGCACGGCCAGGATGTCCAGCTCGCCCTTGATGAGCTGGGGGGTCAGCTCGTTGGCTGCAGCGGCCATGGTGAACTCATAGGTGTTGGCGGTGAAGCCGTTTTCGGCGTCGTCCAGCAGCTTGGCCATGCCCATGGAGGTGGGGCCTTTCAGGCCGCCCAGGCGGATGTTCACGGACTGGTATTCCGCCTGACGGGGCTGCACGGCGCAGGCGGCCAGGCTCAGGACCATCAGGAGGGCCAGCAGCAGGGAGGTGATTTTTTTCATTGCGAGGTTCCTTTCTTTTGCGTTAGTTTTCCGCAGGGGTGATGACACGGGAATACTGGGTCTTGGCGCTGACCCCCTCCAGGCGGCCGATTTTGCCGCTGAGGGCGGAGATGGCGTCCTGGGGCGCGTCCAGCACCACGGAGATGATGTTCACGCCCTTTTCCCGGTAGGGAAGCCCCATGCGGCCAATGATGTAGTGGCCGTATCGGTGCAGCAGCTCGTTGAGGGCGGCCACCGACGCCTCCTTTTCCACAATGATGCCGATGAGGGCGACTCTGGTTTCCATGTGATTACCTCCCGGATGGATCTTTGCGGCAAAAAAGCCGCATCGCTCTGCGACACGGCCACAAGACCCGCCGGGGGCGGGCAATTCTCTCTATGGCGCATCTTCCGCCGCAAGAAAACTTTTGGCGTCAGGAGCTTGGTTTGTATTGTAGAGGAAAACGGGGGGATTGTCAAGGCCCTTAAGGGCCCACCGCCGCAGCGATTTCACACGCCGCAGGCGTATTTCACAGGGCGAAGCCCTATTTCACCCGCCCGACCGGACGGATTTCATTGAAAAAGCCAAGCATCTGGGCTTGGCTTTTTCAATATTTGTGGGTTAGCCTCTGCCTGTCAGCTTGCTGCATCATAAATTCTTACCCTCTCTTTCTGCACCGCGTCCCGAAACAGGGCGTCGGACGCGCTCTTGCTGCCCTGCTCCAGGGAGCTGACCGGGAGGAGGTCAATGCTCTTGCCCAGCGCGGACTCCAGGTCGCAGTAGACGCTGCCCAGGGACAGCAGCGACCGAATGTTCGTGCCCGTCAGGTCCACCAGCAGGTCGATGTCGCTGTCGGCGTCCGCCTCGCCCCGGGCGTAGGAGCCGAAGACATACACGGCCCGCAGGCCATATTGCCTGGCAATGGGTGCAATGATCCGCCGCAAGTCGTCCATTGTGTAGACCATGCACATCCCTCCTGAAAGTTTTCTTACTTTCATTATACCCATTCCGATACAAAATGCAAGGGCGATTGCAGAGCCTTCTTGTGCCGTCCGCGCAGGAAAGGGGGCGGTTTTAAGGGGAAATTTGAGGAAAATCCCCATGACATTCCACGAAAAAATCTGCTATGCTTAACGGGAAGTGAATATGCGAAACAGGACAATAAATGTTGCTCCCCCTATGTCTGACGGGTGGGCGGCGTTTGTTGTCCTTTTTTTCGCGGAGAAAAAGAGACAAAGCTATGCCGAGAAACAAAAAGCAGGGCATCGCCCTGCCCATTCAAATGCTCATCGTGGCCCCGCTGTCCCTGCGCCTGGCCCGGGTGCTGGTGAAATGGTAAAACGAAACAGGAAAAAACCAAGCCCGGGGGCTTGGCTTTTTTGCGTGCATTTTCTCAATCCGGCCACTGTAAATGTTCCGACATTGCGCTGCTGCGCCTCCCCGGTGGCAAATATTGGGGCATATCCCTCTAAAAATGCGGAACAAAATCGCAATACAGCCTCTTTGCACATCCTTAACATTGTGCAATTTACACATACATTTCGCGTGAAAATTCTACATGAAAGAAGATAAAAAATTATCATTTTCGGTTGCAATTGCCATTTGCCAGCGTTAAAATATTATCAAGCTCCCCGCCGCGAGAAAGGGTGGGGAGGAAAAATGTTTGTTGTATAGAAAAGGAGATCAACGCAGTGTTTAAAAAATTCACCAATGGCTGTGTGCGCGTAGTCAACCGGTGGCTGCCGGATGCGTTCCTGTTTGCCATCATCCTGACCATCATTACCTTTATCGGCTCACTGCTGGCCACCAAGATGAGTGTTGTCGAGGTGCTGGCTGCCTGGGGCGACCAAAAGGCCGGCTTTTGGGGCCTGTTGAGCTTTTCCATGCAGATGGCCCTGGTGCTGGTCTTCGGCTCGGCTATGGCCTCGGCCCGGCCCTGCAAGAAAGCCCTGCGCACCGTGGCGGGCCTGTGCCACAATAATAAGCAGGCCATCATAGTCACCACCTTCGTCTCCACCATCTGCTGCTGGCTCAACTGGGGCTTCGGCTTGGTCATCGGTGCGCTGCTGGCCAAGGAAGTAGTCCGCCGGGTGCCCACCGTGGACTATCCCCTGCTCATCGCTTCCGCCTACTCCGGCTTCGTCATTTGGCACGCGGGCCTTTCCGGCTCCATCCCCCTGGACCTGGTGGCAGGCAAGGATTTCGGCGGCGTGGTCTATCAGGCGCCCATCACCGCCACCGTGTTCCACCCCATGAACCTCATTATGGTGGGTGTCATTTTGGTGCTGATGCCCTTTGTAAACTACGCCATGCACCCGGATAAGGACCGCACCGTTACCGTGAACCCCGCTCTGCTGGTGGATGAGGATGAGCGTACTTACAGCGTCGACACCCCCGCCGACAAGATGGAGCACTCCAAGCTCCTGTGGGTCATCACTCTGGTCCTGGGCTTCGGCTACATCGTGTACTACTTCGTGGAGAACGGCTTCACCCTGGGTCTGAACATCGTGAACATGATCTTCCTGTTCCTGGGCCTGCTGCTCCATGGCGACCTGCGCCGCTATGTGGACGCCATTGCCGAGGCTGCCGCCGGTGCCGCCGGCATCCTGCTGCAGTTCCCGTTCTACGCCGGTATCATGGGCCTGATGGTGGCGGCCAACGAAGAAGGTGTGTCTCTGGCCAGCGTCATCTCCCACTTCTTCGTGAACATCTCCAATAATGTGACCTTCCCCATGCTGTCCTTCCTGGCGGCCGGTGTTGTGAACTTCTTCGTTCCCTCCGGCGGCGGCCAGTGGGCGGTGCAGGGCCCCATCATGATGCCCGCCGGTGCGGAAATGGGCATCGAGGCCGGCCGCACGGCTATGGCCATTGCCTGGGGCGACCAGTGGACCAACATGGTCCAGCCCTTCTGGGCTCTGCCCGCCCTGGGCATTGCCAAGCTCTCCGCCCGGGACATCATGGGCTACCTGGTGGTGGTCCTGCTGTTCACCGGCGTGGTGGCCTGCCTGGGCTTCCTGGGCTGGGCGATCTTCTTCTGACGGCGTTCCCCCTATACATCCAATCCCCGTCCGAAAGGGCGGGGATTTTTTTGTAACTGGCGAAAAATCTTCGATTTTTCTGCCAAAAGGCTTGCAGCCTGCTGCGCGCATAATTTTTGCGCTGGGCGCAAAAATTCCACACTTGCAGTCTGAGAGGAATTTTTCCCCACGCACATGTCGCGGTGAAAAATGATTTGAATTTTTTGCCGCCTGCGGGCGGCAAACTCTGCGAGGTTTTTTTGACACTCTGCAATCCCCGTCCGAAAGGGCGGGGATTTTTTTACGCAAATTTTTCATTTTTTTAATCTTATTCTAAGGTTTCCCCCGTATACTGCCCCCAACAAGAAAGGAGTGAGCCCCATGAAATATCGCCACGAGTGGAAGCACGAGATCAGCGCCTTCGATGTTCTGTGCCTGCGCCAGCGCCTTTCGGCGGTGATGCAGACCGACCCCCACGCATCGGACGGGCGCTACCTGGTGCGCAGCCTGTATTTCGACGACCTCCGGGACAAGGCCCTGCAGGATAAATTAAACGGTGTCAGCCGCCGGGAAAAATTTCGCCTGCGCTGCTATAACGGCGACGACAGCTACCTGCTCCTGGAGAAAAAGAGCAAGGCGGGCGGCCTGTGCGCCAAGACCCAGGCCCGGCTCACCCGGCCCCAGGCGGAGGCGCTTTTGGCCGGGGACACGGATGCCCTAAAGGACAGTCCGGACCCGCTGGCGCAAGAGCTCTGTGCCAAAATGCGCACCCAGGGACTGCGGCCCAAGACCATCGTGGACTACACTCGGGAGCCATTCGTTTTCGCACCCGGCAATGTCCGCGTGACCCTGGATTATAACCTCCGAACGGGCCTTCAGAGCACGGACTTTTTCAATTTCCGGTGCCCCACCATCCCCGCCGGAGACGCCGGAGCGGTGCTGGAGGTGAAGTGGGACGAATACCTTCCCACGGTGATAAGAGACCTGGTGCAGGTGCCCGCCACAAGAACCACCGCGTTTTCCAAATACGCCGCGTGTAGAATTTACGGATAAACAACGCACCCCCTGTTCCGCACCAATACGGCGGGGTGTGGTCACCCCACCCTACAATCGGCCCCTTGCCTAAAGGGGGCTGTCGGCGAAACCGACTGGGGGATTCTTCCCCGCATGAACTTACAGCAAACGAATCTCCCTCTACCCCGCACGAATCCCTCCACCAGCCTGCGGCTGGCCCCCCTTCCTTTAGGCAAGGGAGGCATTTCGTAGGGGCGGACGACTCTGTCCGCCCACCCGTCAACCCCCGCACCCACGGCAGGGCACGCGGGCCCTGCCCTACAAAAAGTACAATATTGTAGGGCGGGACCCATGTGTCCCGCCGTCCCGCATCCCCCATCCCCCAAAAATAAACCAAAAAAGGAGAACCCATTATGACCTTCTCAGACATCTTCAAATCCAGCTTCCTGGAAAATGTGACCAGCGTTTCCGTCCTGGACATGGTGCTGGCCCTGGGCCTGGCCTTTGCCATAGGCCTGTTCATCTTCCTCATCTACCGCAAGACCTACGCCGGGGTCATGTACTCCGCCAGCTTCGGCGTGACATTGGTGGGCCTCACCATGATCTCCACCTTTGTCATCCTGGCCGTCACCTCCAATGTGGTCCTGTCCCTCGGCATGGTGGGCGCCCTGTCCATTGTCCGTTTCAGAACCGCTATCAAGGAGCCCCTGGACATTGCTTTCCTGTTTTGGGCCATCGCCGCAGGCATTGTCCTGGCCGCCGGGATGATCCCCCTGGCGGTGTTTGGCAGCGTGTTCATCGGCCTGGTGCTGCTGTTCTTCGCCAATAAAAAGAGCCATGTGGCTCCCTACATGGTGGTCCTCCACTGCGACAGCCAGGACGCCGAGAAGCACGCCATGGACTTCCTCCAGGGCAAGGTGAAAAAGTGCGTCGTGAAGAGCAAGACCGTCCAAAAGGACGCCGTGGAGCTCACCGCCGAGATCCGCCTGGCCGATGAAAACACCGACTTTGTTAACGCCCTGAGCCAGATCCCCGGCGTGGCCAGCGCCGTGCTGGTCAGCTACAACGGCGACTACATGGGCTAAAGGAGGGGGCCTATGTCTACCAGCAAGCATTTTCCCGCCGTGTGCGCCGTGGTGCTGGCCCTGGCCCTGGTGGTGACCGTGCTGTTTATGAACGGCGAAGCCCTGGGCCTCCAGGTCATTCGGGACGAGGATTCCGAGGCCAATGAGGATTCCCAGTATTTCACCACCAACGACCAAAATACCGACTGGACCGCCGCCACGACCATCACCCTAAGCGGCGACACCGCCACCGTCAGCGGCTCCGGCGCCTACGCAAACGGCGGCAGCGTCACCATCTCCGCCGCCGGGTACTACGATGTCACCGGCACCCTCACGGACGGCAGCCTCATCGTGGACGCCGGGAAGAACGCCAAGGTGTTCATCCGCTTAAACGGCGTGTCCATCACCTGCTCCGATGACGCGGCCATCCGCATAAACCAGGCGGATAAGGTGTTCCTGACCCTGGCGGACGGCACCGAGAACACCGTCACCTCCGGCGAGACTTACAGCGAAACCGCCCTGGCGGATAAGACCGACGGCGCCATCTTCTCCCACGACGACCTGACCATCAACGGCTCCGGGTCCCTCACCGTCACCGCCGCCTACAAGCACGGCATCGCCGTAAACGACAGCCTGCGCATCACCGGCGGCGCCATCACCGTCACCGCCCCGGCGGATACCATTCATGTAAACGACAGCCTCAACATCACCGGCGCGTCCATCACCCTGAACGCCGGGGACGACGCCATCCACAGCGACACATCCATCGCCATTCTCGGCGGCAAGATCACCGTGAACACCTGCTACGAGGGCATCGAGGCTCTGGAAATTCTCATTGAGGACGGCGACATCACCGTCACCGCCACCGACGACGGCATCAACGCCTGCGGCGCGGAGACAGCTGACGGAAACCTACCTAGCGTCACCATAAACGGCGGCACCGTCACCCTCCTGAACCCCTCCGGCCAGGACGCCGACGGCATCGACTCCAACGGCAACATCGATATAAACGGCGGCCTGGTGTATATCAGCCTTGTGGGCGACGGCAGCAACTGCGCCCTGGACTACGGCAGCGAAAACGGCGGCGTTTGCCGCATTAACGGCGGCATTGTGGTGGCCTGCGGCGGCGCGACCATGCTGGAGACCATGTCCGAAAACTCCGCCCAGCCCTCCATCCTCTACGCCGGGACCACCCAGGCGGCGGGCACGGAGGTAAGCCTGCAAGATGCCGGCGGCGAGACCCTGCTCACCTATGCCGCGCCCAACAGCTTCTCCGCCGTGCTGGTGAGCTGCCCCCAAATGCAGACCGGCAGCACCTACACCCTGACCCTGGGCGACACGGCCCAGGAGATCACTCTGAGCCAGACGGCTACCACCTACGGCGTCAGCGGCGGCATGGGCGGCATGGGCAATATGGGCGGCCGGGGCGGCATGAACGGCGGCCCTGGGGGCTTTACCCCCACTTCTGCCACCGCAGAAACAGATTTTGATACCGCTGACACCACCGCCACCACTCTGACCGCTGATACGGCGACGGAGCCCACCACCTCGGACACCGCCGCCTTCCCCGGCGACAGCGGAGGCACGCCCCCCACAAAGCCGGACGGCGACAGCGACTTCCAGCCCTCCGGCGATCCCCCCACCCGCCCGGACGGCGACAGTGATACCGACACCACCGACCGCCCCACGCCCCCCGATGGCGGCGACTTTGACGGCACCATGCCCGCCGCCCCGGACGGCAGCACGGATATGCCCACCCCCGACGGCCAAACCACGGGTGACCGGCAGACCGAGGCAAGCGAATCGTTCACCCTGGACGAAAAAGGGAAGTGGCTCCTCATCGCCAGCGCCGCCGTCCTGGCCCTGGGCCTGACCGCAGCCGCCCTCTACCGCAAAGACTGATGCCGCCTATTGACAGCCGATTTCCCCCTTTGCTATAATGGCCCTACCAAGGCAAAGGAGGACGCCCCATGAAGCGCATCGACACCTGCACCAAAACCGACCTCTTAGTGGGCCTGCTGTTTGCAGGCGTAGTGGCGGTGCTGCTGGCCTACCGCATCTTCGCCTACCTCTGCGAGGTCCCGGCCTTCCAGTGGTGGATGATCCTCCTGGGTGCCCTCTGCGCGACACTCGCCATCGGCGGCTTCTTAGTAGCCCGCCGCGCCTGGAAACGCCTGCAATACCTGCGCGACCACCCCGAAAACTGAGAAGAAAAATCCATAAGGAAGCGCCCCCTGGATTCGTACCGGGGGGCGTTTCTTTGCGGCAAAACCTTGTTTTACCCGTTAAAAATGTGTTATACTTCTTATATAAATCTCTGCAAATCTCTGCAAAGGAGACCACACCATGCGAAAGTTTACCGCCGATCCCCAGGCGCTGTTTCAGTATCGGGGGCTGCCCCCGGTGGGCGTCACCGTTTCCATGGCCCTCCAGCACCTGGTGGCCATGATCGTAGGCTGCGTCACCCCCGCTATCATCATCGCCAACGCCGCCGGGCTCACCCACGACCAGCAGGTGCTGCTGATCCAGGCGTCCCTGGTGATGTCCGCTGTCACAACGCTTTTGGAGCTGTTTCCCATCGGGGGCCGCTTCGGCGCGGGATTACCGGTGATTTTCGGCGTCAGCTTCGCGTACCTCCCCAGCATGCAGGCCATCGCCACCGGCAAGGGCGGCATGGCGGCCGTGGCCGGGGCCATGATCGTGGGCGGCATCATCGCTACCCTGGTGGGTCTGTTCATTAAGCCCATCCGCAAGCTCTTCCCGCCCGTCATCACTGGCACCGTGGTCTTTACCATCGGCCTTTCCCTCTATCCCACCGCCATCAATTATATGGCCGGCGGCGCGTCCAACACCTACCAGTCCGTGGTGGAGGAGCGCGGCCTCACCGAGGCCCTGGTCTATGGCTCCTGGCAAAACTGGGCCATCGCCGCCTTCACCCTGGCGGTGGTGATGCTGCTGACCAACCATGGCCGGGGCATCTGCAAGCTGGCCTCCATCCTCCTGGGCATCCTGGCCGGGTACGCCGTGGCGCTCATCGCCGGGATGGTGGACCTCTCCGGCATCGCCGGGGCCGCCTGGTTCTCCCTACCCAAGCCCGTGCCCTTCGGCGTGACCTTCGAGCTCTCCGGCTGCGTGGCGCTGGGCCTGCTGTTCGCCATCAACTCCATCCAGGCCATCGGCGACCTCACCGCCACCACCGTAGGCGGCATGGACCGGGAGCCCACCACTCGTGAGCTCCAGGGCGGCATCGTGGCCTATGGCGCAGCCAATGTTTTAACGGCCCTGCTGGGCGGCCTGCCCACGGCCACTTACTCGCAGAATGTGGGCATCGTGGCCACCAATAAGGTGGTCAACCGCTGGGTCTTCGCCCTGACGGGCGGCTTTCTGCTCCTGGCGGGCGTGGTGCCGAAGTTCTCCGCCGTGCTCACCACCATTCCCCAGTGCGTCCTGGGCGGGGCCACCGTGGCGGTGTTTTCCACCATCGCCATGACCGGCATGAAGCTCATCGCCGCCGAGGGCATTACCGCCCGCAACACCACCATCGTGGGCCTCTCCGCGGCCCTGGGCGTAGGCATCTCCCAGGCCTCCGCCGCCCTGGCCCAGTTCCCCGAAGCCGTCACCACCATCTTCGGCAAGTCCCCGGTGGTCATAGCCACCCTCATGGCCGTGTTCCTGAATTTAGTTTTGCCCAAAGAGGAGAAATAACGCCATTTGCGCGAACGAAAAAAGCATCCGTAGGGGCCGATGCCCACATCGGCCCGCCCCCGCGCCATCAATAATGCGTCCGTAGGGGGCGGCGTCCTCGACGCCCCGTTTCACCGCACCCTTTGCAAAAAACCATGTCATTGCGTTACTGAGAGTCCTTGTATTACGCCATTTCCAAGCCTCAAATGTAGGAATACTCAATGAATAATCTACACTCAACACCTTTTAATGACTTTTTCCGCTGCGCAACCGGCGAATTACGCTTCCCGAATGAAACCGTCAAAGCCAGCAGCTTTAAGGCGAGCCAGCATCTTTTCGGCGTTCTCCTTGTTTGCGAATGCGCCGACCTGGACACGGTAGAGAGTCTGCGTTGCAGGCTCGGGCTCTTTGAAGGCCAGCCCAAAGTAGTCGCAAATGCCTCGGGCGATAGTTTCGCCAATGAGGGTTGTGTTCTCAACAATCCACTTTGCCGCTGTGGGATTGTCATGGAATTCGCACTCAATGTAGGCCGTAGGGGCGGCAGGCACCCGCACCTCGTAGAGATCGGCGTCCACGCGAATGTTTTCGCTGGTGCCGGGTGTCACCGGGGCAAGGCGGGCAAAGATAGCCTTGCAGGCTTTCATGCCCTCACCGCTGTTGTTAAAGCAGAACATTCGTGTTCCACTTACCTGACCGTTAAAGGCATTGGTGTGGATGGGAATATGAAGGTCTGCGTCAAAGGCATTGGATGCCGCGCACTTCTCCTGCATGGATTCATCATGCATCAGCTTCACGGTCACGCCGGACCGCTCCAAAGCCACCTTGCAGGCTTCAGCGATCTTGCCGCACTGGACGCCCTCAGTGGTGTCGCCATAGGCGTAGCGGTTATCATACTGGTTGCTGGGAGACAGAAATACCTTAGCCATTGTTGTTTCCTCCTTTATCAATCAGGTTGCGGAACAATTCATACAGGCCGGTAGAGGCAAGGCCACTAAACAGGCCACCCAGAAGAATCTGCGGGGTAAGGAGAAAACCGCAGATCCACACATTCAGAATCACGCCCAGTACGCCCATAATGAGCGGAATGTACCGGTTCACCTTGTCGGTAGGAACCACATTTTTGAGGATATAGCCCACGCACAGGCAGATGCCCACCACAATCAGTACGATGTAGTCATTGAGAAATTCCAGATTCATTTTTTTGCTCCTTTCAAGTCAATACTTCCCAAGTTGTTACTTCTTCTTTAATTTTTTTTATGAATGAATTTCCTTTTAGAGCTTTGTACGCGTCATACTCCAAAAGGAAATTTTCATACTCATATTGCCTAATTGTCTTGCTGTCTCGATTCTTGTAATATGTATGCAGCATATCACTTCGGAGAAGGCACTTTTGGCCGTCCTGAACCCTTTTGAGACCGAGAACACGATCTCGAATCGGCTTGACGATCAAGACGATTAGCGCTGCAATGCCTGTGATACAAGATGCGATTTCAGCAATGTCTTTCAAAAAATCCATTGAGCTCCTTTCTATTCATTTTCGCCTGGCTTGTACATACCTCAATCGTGAATGGCTGACGGATATAAGCAAAAGATGAATAAAAACTGATCTTTACTTCCATCTCCCAAAAAGGAAAATAGAGGCTATGTTCATTGTAGCAACATTTTGATTTCCCCATGAATAAACCCGAATCTTCGAGAAAGAGGGAGATGTTACATTCGTGAAGCCAAGACCCGTGCCTAAATTCGAGTCGCCAACTCCTCTAAGGAAACTTACAAAAGTGAAAGGAGTATTTAATTCGACATAAGAGTAGTATCCGCCCATTAAAGATGTGGGTGCCGCGCAAGTTAATGATTGCTTGGTGGTTAGCCAACATTCAGCAATCCCACTATTCCACTTTCGATATGTCCAGATGCCTGATGTGCCTTGTTCTACAACATAGTCGTTGATACCCAAGTCTTTCAGCAACTCTGATATGGTTCGATAATAAATCCTGTTCTCGGGGCTTATTACAGCAACTTTATTCGAGGCAGACTGTAAATCAGTTATATCTGTGGTTTGTAGCCGTGCGCATCGGAATGCACCACCCACTTCCACATCTTGGGCAAAGTGGGCGTTTTGTGCATCAATATTCTCCGTAAAAGTTGCTGGCATTTTGATGTTGAACCCGTCACCTTCAGCAATACCGCCAAAAGTAATCCCCTTACCGGAGGCCGGAATATGGTACAGGCAATAACCGGTAGACACCGATGTCCCAGCGGTGGTCGTACCAAAGGCGTCCGTAGCGCTTACGAGCACCTCGTAAGAATGCTCCTCGCTCATTGCAATGGCGCCGGAGGTGTAATTGACCTCGTAGGACGACAGCGTAATGGCAGGAGCGTTTGTCCAATTGGCGGCACCAGACTGACGGTATTTTAGGGCGCAAGATTTTGTATTTTTGTTTGACAATGGGGTGATCGAACATGTAAACGAAACCTTGCAATAACCGCCGAGGTCATTGGCCGTTCCATCAGAATTGCACCTCTGAACTTTCAGATTGGTTATCCGAGGGCGCTCATATGCAAGAACAGTAATCGTGGATGATGCAGAACCCGATCGGCCTCGGCCATCCGTAACCGTCGCATCGACCGTATTGGCCCCCGCGGTGGTAAGGGCATTTGTTGTAAAAGTTTGAGCGGAGTAAGTTGCCCCATTGGCAGATGCCGAATATCGGGATATTGGCGACCCATAAGCCAAAGTTGCGCTGATTGTAACGGCAAGCAGGGACTCTCCCTGTACATACCCTCCATAAGTCGAGGCATAGCCATTGGCATCCGACAAACTCAGAGAACACGATGGCTTCACGCTGTCGGGAATGGTATACCACACGACCTTGCTTACAGTGCCCACCAAAGTCGAGCCATTGTAGGTAGACAGTTTGAAAGTGCAGGATACTTTCTGCCCGTTGGGAGCAGCCGCCGCGAGTTTTAGTTCGGGCGTAAAGCTCCATGATGTGGCCGTGGATTTTGATGCAAGTGTCCCACTATAACTCCCGCACTCCCAGGTAAGCGTGTGGGTAAACCCTGAGGACTTTCGATCCGCAGTTAAGGTTTGTTTAACGCCCAGTGTTCCTTCCGAAGCCGACAATCCACTGGCTCTTGGGATTGTGGTAAGCGTAAGGGTTTTAGAGTCCGTCAATATGCCATAGCTTATATCCGTATCCATCCATGTGCGCACCTTGATCGTTCCCGTACCGTCCGCATTGTGTGCGACAGTTAAGGTCGTATCAACAATGGTGACGGTGGAGTTTTCGGGCAGTGTGTACGAAACACTTTTTGTAACTTCCGATCCGCCATTGATGGAATAGTAATAGTAAGCTGTTCTGGTGTAGCCGTTTCGGCTGTCCCCAGATTGCGTAGAAGTCCAGTGAATCCGAACCAACGAAGTGTTGTTGGCTACACTATAGCTTGATTCTGTAACACTTAAAGTTTGAGATAAGCCCATAACATAACTCCCACTTTCCTTTTATTTATTGTCAACTTTTAAGAACATCAGCGAACCGTCCGATCTCGGTACGAATGCAAAATTACCGAACTGGGCTCTTTTGGTTACCTCGACCTTAATATTACCGATGTTGAAGTCATCGGGAGTCCATGTACTTTTTTCATCATTGTTTTGAACAAATTTGATTTCATTGTTGTCCAAAACAAGTTTTACTTCACTGTCGCTTGAGCCGATTACAAGGCCTTTTCCACTAAAGTTGAAATACTTGGATATTGTATTTGCTAAAGCCGATATGTTATCGCTGGCCTTGGCAATATCATCATTAGCGGCCCGCTTATTTGCAGCCACCTGGCTGTCCAGATCGCTGACTTTGCCGTCGACGCTATCTATTTTGCTGTTCAGTTCGTCACTGAGATCAGTGTACTCATCCTTATTGACATAAGTTGAAGCATTGGACTCCACAGTAGACGCGAGTTCATCCACTCTACTAATGGTCGCCCGGAGCTCAATAGCCGAACGATTCTGTTCAATAGCGGTTTCACATCCGGCCGCCTTGTTGTATGCTTCTTTGGCGGCTTCGTAGCTGCTGGACTTTGATACTGCAGAATAACTGAATGTTCCGTTCGTAAACACGGTGCAATCAACAAAATATAGCGTATTCGTTGACCCGGATGAGTAAGAAGGCTCTGTGGAAGTCCATCCAGTCGGAGGATTGGTGGTTGGTTTTGTAGGAGCAACCGTTGTAGATGAGTGCAGCTTGTAATATCTGGTAATAGAGGAAATATCAACTATACGAGAGATGGTAATGTTGGCTCGGGCCTTAATGGCCATCCTCAAGCCCTCCTCTCTTATTGCTCAAGCTGGCAAGTATAGGTAATGGAGTTGGTGACCTCTTCGGCTTTCACCGTGATGCTTTTACCCGCGACTCCAGTCGTACTGCCACCCGCATACCATTTGATAGTCCCGAGGGATCCGCAGACACCGGCATCGGTAATTGTTTGCTCAACGCCGCCCTTAAACACCCTTGCTGTCAGGGTGGTAGAACCGGTGCTATTCTTAAAAATAGTCCCGTTAGGTGCGTCGATCGTCAGCATAATGGCATCGGCACCAGCTGCACCGGTAGCCCCTTGCTTGGCAACGCTGTATTGGGTATCAGTTCCGCCGTTTGTGTATGTAAATACGGTTTTGGTCCAAAGATACTGTCCGGCAGATACCGACGGGATCGTTGTGGACCATCCACTGGTAGGCGCTGTGGTGTTGGAAGAGGAAGCTGCATAGGTGATCTCGGCCTTAGAGATACCATTGCCGGTAGCGCCGGTATCTCCCTTGCCGCCCGTTGCGCCCTTGATGCTCCCGGCATAGACCCACTTTGCCACAGAAGCCGCGCCAGCAACCGTACACTTATAGGTGTATCCCGTGGAGGTGTTGAGATACATGTCGTTTACACGGGCGTTTGCGACACCGGAGCCGGAAAAGATGGTGGCCGTCGTCGAAGTGCCGGTGATGCCGGTACCCGAATACCACTGAGAGCCGGTGGCGCCCGTAGCGCCCGTCGAGCCCTGTTTCGCAACGCTGTAGCTCACGGAGGTCGTATTGTCCGTATAGGTCGTGGTGACTCTTGTCCAGAGATATTGGCCCTGCGCCACAGAGGGGATCGTTGTGGACCAGCCGCTGGTAGGCACGGTCGTGTTGGAGGTAGAGCCGACATACTCGGTTACGGGTGTTCCCTTAATACCCTTGCCGGTAGCACCGGTGCTGCCGGTCTTAGCCACGGCAAAAGAGAACTTCTTGGTCACGGTAATACCATCGACCTTGACAGGAATGGTGGCTTCACAGGCATCCGAAATAGTCGCGGTCGTAGTGAAAGTGATTTTAACTTTCGAGGACCCACTACCGGTTACGGCAGCACTAATTCCTGTCGGGCAGGTGATATCGGCGGTGGCGACTTCTACAGATGTGCACTGATTTGTCCCGCAAAAGGCAACCGCTTCGGTCGAGCAAGACTGGCCCGAAGCAGCACCAGAAGTGCCGCCGACAAAAGTATACGCTTCACTTGTGAGCATTACTGAATAAGCATCAGTAATATCAACAATGGTAATCTGATTCGCAGATTTAATAGCCATTTTGAACGCTCCTTTATACAATTAGTTCACACATAAAAGTTACTTTGGTATCCACATCTTCGGGGGATAAGGTAAATGTAAATCCATTATCTCCAAATCTGGTATCCGCAGCAGAAATGATTCCGAAAGATGAATCATCAAGTCGTTGCCACTTCCACTGCAAATAAGCAGAACTGCCGAATGTGGTTTTCATGGTGGCGCTATCTGTTATTCTTTTGCTCCCATGATAGATCACAACGGATAACACGGTAGCGACCATGTCATTCTTAAAAACAGTTCCCCGAGAGGATTCTATGTGAAGCACTGTCGATACTTCATCTTTCATTGCCTCAACTTTGTCATTTAACTCGGCCAGGGCTTCATCAAGGCTGGAACTTCCAGAACCACTCTTGATAGAAATACTTTCCGCAGAAATTTCGAGCTTGTATGCCCCGTCTGCGCCCTTGTAATACCGAATGAAATTCAAGGCATCACCAAAAGCAATTTGACCGTCCTTGTCGAGATAAATCCCTCTCGTTGTGTTTCCGACAGACTCTTTCGCGCCGGAATATATAGAACTGCTGGTAATGTTAAAGCCGCCGATCGTGGCGTCAAAGGCAACGAGATCATCCACATTGACTTTTTCAGCCGTAATACTCTTCGCTGTGATGACGCTGCCATTCAAGCTGTTGTATTCCGTCTGCTCGGCAGTGGTCGAAACTCCATTTGTATTCAGCTTGTAGTACAGGCCATCTTCGCCAAGAACCACCAGCTTGTCCGCCTTCACAGTGCCGCCCTCGATCAGATCACCGATGATGGTAACACCGACCAGCCGACCGGTAATGTGACCTTCGCTCACAACCAAGTCGCCGATGATGCCGGAGTCTGAGAATAGCTTCTCGATAGCAGCCACGCCGATATTGGAGAAATCAATGTTGGCATATTTTAGGTCGGCCTGCGCCGCAGACAGTTTCTTGGTATCGAGATCATCGATCCTCGCCTTCTCGGCTTCAAGGCTTTTGATCGTCGCATAAGTTGCGTCAAGATCATTGAACTTAGCGTCCGTAGCCTCCAAGCTCTCAATCGTTGCGTACTTAGATTCAACGATTTCAGCGTCAATTTTGGTCGCATCAAGATTCTCGATGGCGGCATCATGGGCTGTCAGCTTCTCTTTGACAGAAATATAATCTGACTGGATGGTGTCGATCTCGGCATCACTTGCCTCCAGATGCTCTTTAACCTTAATGTTCTCCGCGACAAGATCGTCGATTCGGCCTTTCTCGGCTTCAAGCTGTTTGGTACTGACTTTATCCGCTACGAGGATTTCCACTTCTGAGATCTTGTCACCGATTTCCTCCACATCCCCTTTTCGGGCTGCCGGAGAAGAAATATTACCGGTGACAGTTGCAGCATGATCCTTAATCATGACCGTAACCCGCTCACCGGCTTTAACATCCGCAGTGGTCTCAACGGGCGTCAGCAAATCGGAGCCATCTAATTTAACATAGGTCGCCCCGTTATACTCGACGGCTGTGCCGAAAACCGTAGCTTCTTTCTTTACCTTTTTCTCGGAGTTTACGACCTTTACAAATTGGGAGATAAGATCGTTAGACAAAGCCATACAAAATCACCCCCACAACTTGCTGACAAAGACGGCTTTTTCCGTAACAGGACAACCCGGCTCGCACTTGATCGATTGACTGACTACCTTGGCCTTGATGTTGACCAAGCCCGCCCGAGCATAGTTGATGCGCACGCAGTCTCCGAGCCTAACAGGGCAATAGCCATGCGTATAGGTGACACTGTACTCCACCGTTGAAAGATTCCGAAGAAGCTGTTTGGCATACTCCTGGATCTGATTATTGGTAGGGTCTCCCACAACACTCGGGTTCGTTACCCTGCGAAGAATCTCCCTGCCGCGGCTAATAGTCGAGGTTGGGCTATTGGGGTCATCATTGACGACTCTCGCATAATAGATGTCGCGGCCATTGGAATACACCACTTCTACCACATTGGGAATGTCGTACAGGTCATGTTCCATAGACACCTCGGGCAGCAGAATTGAACTGTTGCTGTCGTCATAAGTCCATACCGGCTGGAGGGATGCGATGTCCTGGTCGGGGGAGAACAGCGTTCGCCCCATTTCGTCAACCTCAAAGTTGTACTTGGCCTTGGCAATAAGGTCCGTCGAAAAAGACAGCCATGTGTCGTCCGTGTTTGCCACAAAATCACTGTAAAGCGTATCGGCACAGCTCGGCATCACAACAGGCCCACGCATACGCTCTCGGGCTATCTGATATGCGGCTGTCATAATGTTTTGCCCTTTTCGTATCGAGTAACCGAGGGGCGGCGGGTTTTCTTTCAGCTCCAGCAGCGGCGTATAGGCGTCCATTGTCACGCTTCGCACCTTTCCGTCAAAGCTGGAGGAGGGGGTCTGGACTAAGAAAGTACCAAGAGGATGGCGCTCTCTTAGTCCATTTTGAATTGTAACGAGGTATGCCCGAATGTAGCATTCCCCAACCGAATCAGTCACATCGATCGTAGCCGACCCAAGCGTTTCAACGCTGGAGTCTCGATTGATGCTGCAAGACTTAACCGTATCCAGTAACTTGTCTTCTTTCCAAGTTCCAGGATCTACAACATAGTATTCAAACGATTGCTGCATCGAAGATGACCAATCTGGCATATTACACCCCTCCTTCTACTCGTGTGATGCTAAGCGTAACGGGGATCGTTAGCTCTCGATGCTTTTGACTAAATGAGACCTTTACACTGGCCCAATATCCGCTGCCGGACGGCTCCCGCACATAGACATCGCCCATCCATATGGCTAAACGCCGAAGCCCATACAAGGTCTCTCGGTCGCTCTTAGGTATCTCGACATTCCAGGTGGCGGTTTCGCCTCTCTGAGTTCCATAGTATGTGATGGGATGTGGGCGGCCTATGTACTTCACCAGCGATACATCCTGCTCGTGTCCATCCGACACATCGATGTTGTATGGCAGCTTGAGCATAGAGCCTGTCCAGGGCTGCTCTACCATTCTTTCGCTGGCCGATGCGTCGAACTCTCCCCATGCCTCGTCCCATTGAATGATGACGGCTTTTCCCTGCACAGGGTAGCCGGGAATATCATTAAAGCTGACAGCGCCGGTATTCTCGGTCGTTGCCACGATTCGGTAGCGGGCAAAGTCGAGAGCCGGATGCGGGTCTGTGATGACGATATTCTTTGAGTTATCAAGCCCCTTGGCCAGCTCGGTAAATTGCCCGTCGAACTCCCGTCTGTAGACCGACAAGAGCACATTCGGAACGGGGGCGCCGTCATCATCGCGGCAAACAGGCGTTATGTACGCCACAAGAGCATCCTTGTCGATAGCGATTCCCGCATCCGGACTGTAAGATGTTTCACTCCAACTTACCGTGAAAGTCTTGGATTCTTCTTTCGTCAACCCGGAGTTCATCGAGACAACACAGGTGACCGTATAGGACACCCCATTCTCAAGGTCAAGGTTGTTGGCAGAAAATTCCACGACCAGAGGCTCCTTGATGTCGAAATACTTAGAGTACACAGCGTTTCCACTGTTCACGACCTTTGTATTCCCGATGGCATCTACAGTCTCGTATGTCGAATCCGAAGTGATCGTCACATGATACCCGATCGGTGCCTGGGTGTTAGGCCCGGCCAGCCCCGACAGATAAAACGGGAATGTCGTCACTGTGTTGATAGCATCCCCGTCCGCATCTGTTACATTGAGAGCCAGCGTAGGCGGGGCATAGACATTGATCGTCCGGACGATGGACCAGTCGCCATAAGTCTTTGTGATCCCTGCTGTGCGAACTCGCCATTTTATCTCAGCGCCCTCGCCGTAGGTATAAGACTTTTTGCAGTAATACTTGGCCACATCGTCTTCCGTATAAGAATATACGGTTTCCCCGGTGGTCGTCTTGTCAGACAAAGCCGTGCTGCCTGCGGGTTCCGTTTCCAGAACGGTGCTTGTTTTTGTGTAAACATCTCCGCTCTTTGTTACCTGATAAAATGTTACGGTTTTGATAACATAAAAGCTGGTCTTGTCTTTTTCCTCTTCCGTTCGGTCATTCTTGATCGTACGGGTCTCCGTCTCCCCATTGACAGTTATTTCCAGCTCGGCATAGGTCTGCGTAGAATTGTCCTCCGCATTGTGGACCCAGTAGAGGGTCACATCCTCGCCGGTGATAGCCGTCGTGGTAGAAGACCAAGTTGTGGGAGCAACAGGCGCTTTGCCAATGACAACGGATTTGATTTCCGACCAGGGAGAAGCCCCATTGGAGTTGACCGCTCTGACTCGGAAGAAATATTCATCTCCCGATTCAAGGCCGGTTTTTTCGTAATGGTTGAACTCAATGTTAGTTACAGTGCTGGTCTGGTCTGACCCATCAAAGTAGCGCTTTTCAGTCGCGTACTCGATATCATAAGTATCGGCACTGTTGACCTGTGTCCATTCCAAATATACGGAAGTTTCGGATGCCGCCCGGCATACCGTTATCTCATCAGGTGTTGACGGAACTGCTTTCAATGTGCTGGAAAAGGCAGACCAGTCGCTGGGTATCTCTGTGGACCCGTTGAGATTGATCGCACGACAGCGTACCCGATACTCGCCGCCAGCAGAAACTGTGCAGGAGAACGACGCTTGGCAGGTTTCCACAGTGACAGACCCACTATTCACCAGTTTCGTACCGTTATACACCTGGAATTCGATCTTATCTGTCCGTGGATCCGAGATGTTCTCCAGACTGGCAGTCAGTTTATACTGATCGATGGCTACCGAAGGGGTAGACGGCTTCTCAGGGGGATCGGATGCAATGGTGTATTGCGCCTGAGCCTTAGTTCCCTGCCAATAGGAGACCTCCGTATCATTGACCTTGTATTTTTTGGATATCGGCGTTACGGTGACCCTAATGAAAATCGCGTTGTCCGGGGCGTTGTAGGTCGCGTGCTCATTTGTGGTGGTCGAGCTTCCACCGTCAAACCAGATATGGTCCCCGGAATCGTAGTGCCACTGAACCTCGTAATGGTCAAAGGTGCTCATGGACACCGAGCCCCCTCCAGAGGTCCCCCCATTCAAATATTTGACATTGATGGGGCTCTGAATGTTATGGGACCCGCTCTGGTTTTTGCCGAGAACCGCCCGGTCGCCGGACACTTCGACTATGTACCAGCTGTCATTCATTACAAAAGACGGGATAGCCACACCGTTGTAGTATGTGGCCCCCGCCTTAATGGTAACCAGATCGCCAGCCTTAATAGAGCCGGATGTAACTACGGTCCCGCCGCTGAAGCTCCAGCTCGCATAATGCAGATCGCTTCCGCTTTGCTTTGCTATGGTCAGATTTTTAACGGCTACCATAGATTACGCCCTCCTCTCAAGTCTTGCTGCCCTCACGAGCGTCTTAACCGCCTCAGATACATTACCGCTGTCATCAATAGTAATGCCGTTGATGGAGTATGTGTCCCCGGAAGGCCCGAGCTTACTCCCAAGGCTCTTGATGGCAGAGATAATATCGTCGTTGGTGGCTCCATTTTGATTTCTGTTCATCCCAGAGCCGATGGTGTTAAGGTTGGAGAGTACGGCCACAGAAGGATTCAGGTTCAGCATACTGCTCAGCCGATTTGCACCGGCAGAGACATCACTAAGATCCAGCACCGGCCGGATTGTTGGTTCGGCATCCATATCGGTGGAGAGAAGAGCGGCAATGCGGGAAATTGCATTGCCCGTACCGGTGATTGCCTCTTTGGCCATAGCCGTCGCCGAGTCCTTAACCACCCAGCTCATGCGGTCAATGCCCTGCGCAAACCCTTCGGGCACAGTATAGCCGTCTTCTCTGAATACTTTGGATGGGGAGTTGATCCTCAGTCTTGCACGAGTTGCTTTCTCTGCCGCGGCAGCCATTGCACTTGCGGCAGACTGTGCTCTGTAGGTGTTGGCTTCGATTCCATCGGCAAAGCCGTTAGCAAGATTTTGGCCAGCTTGATAAAAGTCCGTATAGCGAGTGGAATTCGATACAGACTTCAATGCACTATCCGCGACTTTTCCAAACGCTTTTGATACTGACTCTTCTTTAGCGGATGCAGCGTTCTCTATTGCGGAAATTAAGCCCTCTATCGAATCAGCGGTCTTTGTCTTGCCATTGCTGATCTCCTTGACAAAGTTACCGACGCCATTCTTAGCTATCTCCTCCATCGATTTGAACACATCCTTAACGCTGGTAAGGGAGGTGTTTATCACTGGTAAATTGATCCCCGAAATATCACCGGCAAACGATTTTAGGCCTCGTCCGAATATCTTGATATTCTCATAGAAAGAGATCATATCAACATCCTTCGGAACCGTCCTTGTCATTTCCGCCAAGCTTTTCCCAGCCGAGGCCGAAGCCCGAACAGAATCGACATTGATTCCGGTAACGCTTTCGGAATAAGATTTCATGGCTTTGCCAAAGGACTTTATCCCGTTCGAGAAAGACGACATGCTGTTTTCTTCGGAGAACCAGGCTTTAATGCCGCCGGAGTTGGGGACAGCTTTTGTCATTTCGGCCAAGGCTTTACCGGCAGATGCGGACGCACGGATAGATTCGGCATCGATGCCTGTAACATTTTCCGAATACGATTTCATCGCCTTGCCAAAAATCTTTATTCCCGTGGCAAAAGATGCCAGCCCATTCTCTCCAGAGAACCAACCCTTAACACCAGCGGAGTTAGGTACGGTCTCTGCCATCCCAACCAAAGCCTTACCGGCAGATGCCGATGCATGAACCGAATCTGCGTCAATACCGGCAACATTTTCCGAGTACGATTTCATGGCTTTACCAAAAGTCTTTATCCCGCTGGAGAAAGCAGCCAGGCTATTTTCTTCGGAAAACCACGCCTTGATGCCCCCGGAATTAGGGACAACCTCGGCCATTTCCGCTAATGCTGTACCCGCTTGCGCAGAGGCTTTGATGGACTCTGTATTTATTCCCGTAATATTTTCGGAGTATGCTTTCATAGCACTGCCGAAAGATATGATTCCATCCGAGAAAGCGGCCAAGCTGCTCTCGCCGGAGAACCACGCCTTGATGCCACCGGAATTCGGAACCATGTCCGTTAATTCAGCCAGAGCACTTCCGGCTTCCGTTGCCGCTTTAACTGCCACGGGGTCAATTTTTGCAACATTTTCCGAGTAGGATTTAATTGCTGCGCCAAAAGATATAATTCCGTCGGAGAAAGAAGATAGACTGTTGCTTCCCGAGAACCAGGCTTTAATTCCACCCTGGTTGGGAATGTTCTCGGTCATTTGAGCAAGAGACGCTCCGGCTTCTGTTGCTGCCTTAATGGATTCCACATTGATTCCGGTGGCACTTTCCGAATAAGACTTTATTGCGCTCCCAAAAGCCTTGATGCCGTCGGCAAAGGCTGCCAAACTGTTGTCTCCCGAGAACCAGGCTTTAATTCCGCCTTGATTCGGAATCGTTTTTGTCATCTCAGCCAGGGCCTTGCCCGCAGAAGTCGCGGCCACAACAGAGTCGGAGTTAATTCCGGCAACGCTTTGGGAATACGACTTTATGGCATTGCCGAATGCTATGATTCCGTCGGCGAAAGACGCCAAGCTGTTATCCCCGGAGAACCAACCCTTAATACCGCCAGAATTAGGGACTGTATTGGCCATCTCGGCCAAGGCTTTTCCCGCCTTTGCGCTTGCAGAAATGGCTTCAGCATCAACTGTTCCAACACTATTGGAATAGGCCTTTATGGCACCCCCAAAAGCAATAATTCCATCGGAGAAAGATGAAAGGCTGTTATTACCCGAGAACCAGGCTTTAATCCCGCCGGTATTCGGAACTGTGTCCGCCATTTGGGCAAGTGCCTTACCCGCTTCAGCAGAAACTCCAACAGCCCTGGCATTGATCCCAGTAACATTCTCCGAATAGGATTTAATTGCTGCGCCAAAGTCAATAATGCCAGCAGAAAAAGATGTCAAGCTGTTATCCCCAGCAAACCAGGCTTTAAGACCGCCGGTATCGGGGACTATGGCGGCCATTTCAGCTAAAGCCTTACCTGCATTTGCAGCAGTCATTATCGCTCTGGCGTCGATTCCCGAAACTGCCCCGGAATACAAGCTCATGGCAAATCCGAAAGCTATGATTCCATCCGAGAAAGCGGCCAAGCTGTTTTCACCGGCGAACCACGCCTTGATGCCCCCAGTATTGGGAATAGCATCAACCATCTCGGCAAGTGCTTTTCCAGCATCTACAGCCCCCGTTACAGCCCCAGCATCAAGGCCTGCAACATTATCGGAATACGACTTTATCGCTATGCCAAATGCTTCAATCCCGTCCGAGAAAGCCGATAGGCTGTTATCGCCGGCAAACCATGCTTTAACACCGCCCGTGTTTGGAATCGTGTTAGTCATCTCCGTGAGAGCTTTTCCGGCTTCTGTCCCCGCGTTAATGGCATCGACATCAATGCCAACAACACTCTCTGAGTAGGACTTCATGGCTTTGCCAAACGCTTCGATGCCATCTGAAAAAGATGCCAGGCTATTGTCGCCGGCAAACCATGCTTTGATTCCGCCTTCATTGGGGACAGAGTTGGCCATCTCAGTTAGCGCTTTTCCCGCCTCAGCCGAAGCCTTCACGGCATCAACATCTATACCTGCAACGCTATCTGCATATCCCTTTAGAGATTTACCGAATGTGATGAGTTCATCGCCAAAGTCTGATAAGTTACTGCTACCACCAAACAACTCCGATAGTCCACCGCTGCGTGGGAGATTTTTGGATAGTTCGGCAAGTCCAGCCGCGGCTTTAGCAGAAGCCTCAACGGCTGCTGTGTCCATTCCGCTAATGGTATCTGCGTACTGCTTTATTGCTTGGCCAAATATAACCAGCTTCGAGGCAAAGTCGGTAAAGGATGATCCCCCCGTCAGCCAGGAATTTATGCTTTCAAGGAAACTTGCCCCTGTAAGCAGCGCCATGACTTCAACAAGAGACTTAACACCCGACATCGCGTCCCGATCAATTAGCTTTGCGCCCGACAGGAACGGCTGAATATTTGTCATAAACAATGACAGATCTATGGCGATTCCTGGGAGGACACTGGTCACTCCCTTAGCAATGCCGCCGATGACCCCGCCTATGAACTTGCCGATTGCGGTGCCAATCTTCTGCAAGAAATCGCCGCCTTCACCGATAAGCCATTCTAAACCGGGAATTTGGGCAAGGGCACCGATAGCGGCCAGCACAAGGCCGAGCTCCACAACAAGAGCGCCAACACCGAGGAGACCCGCCATAGCTCCCGGAACAAGTCCGGCCAAAGCATTTAGGGCTACTATAAAAGCTGCCAATAAGCCAACACCGAGTAATGCGTCGATCAGAACTTTCGTGTCGACTTTCCCGAGAGCTTCGATAATTCCCGAAAATACCTTGCCGAAGAAATTGACCACAGCAACTACCAAGTCGGGTATTCTCTCTCCAAGTGCGTTGATGGCCCCAATGAGGAAGTCAAAAATGTAATTGACAATCACCGGGGTATATTTTACAAGAGCTTCGAGTACACCGACAATTATAGTCATCAACCCGGCCACTATTCCCGGAACGGATGCTGCCAAGCTGTCAACAACTGCCAGAATAACCGCAGTTATCGCCGCTCCGAGTATTGGTGCCGCTTCAATTATTGCCTTTCCAATGAGAATCAGCGCTTTTCCAAGACCTTCGAGGATGGTTAAAACGCCGTCCACGATAGCCGTGACTCCAGCGGCCAAAGCAATGGCAAGCGAAGTGATCCCCGTCCCAAGAAGCGTCACACCGGCTCCAAAGGCCAGCGCGGCGACTCCCAGCAAAGCAATGGCGCCCGCCAAAGCGAGTATGGACGGAATCACAGGCGTGAGCATGATCGCTGCTCCCCACATGATTGCAAATGCACCGGCAATTGCAACGAGGCCTTTAGCAATAGCCCCCCAGCTCATTCCACCCAAAAGTTTCAGCACAGGTGCGATTACGGCCAATGCTACCGACATGATAGCCAGTGCCCCTGCCGCCTTAAGAATGCCGCCGGAAAGGCTCGCAAGGAGAGCGAATCCGCTGCACAGAAGAAGAATTCCGGCAATAGCAGAACCGGCTTTCGCTAAACCTTCCCATTCCATTCCGGCAAATTTTTGGCAGACATCGGCAAATATCTCCATAGCGGCAGCCATGATAGTCAAGCTAATAACTGAGCCTCGCATCTCCTTGGCCAAGCCGGACAGCAAGGCAAATCCTGCGGCAAATGCCAGCACTCCCGCAATCGCAGCGCCGGCCTTGGCCAGTTCGCCCCACTCCATGATGCTGAACTTTTGGCATACATCCGCAAATATTTCCATAGCTCCGCCGAGAATAGCCAACGCAATAGCACTGCCAGCCATCTTCTTAGCGAGCCCGGATAGAATACCGAAGCCCGCTGCAATGGCAAGGATCCCGGTCATTCCGGCGCCAGCTTTAGCCAACTGTCCCCAATCAAGGCTACCAAGTTTTCCGCAGACATCTGCAAATATTTCCATAGCTCCGCCTATGATTGCAAGGGACAATGCCGCTTGTACCATCTTTGTCGGCTTTATTAAGCTCATTAGAGTTTGATAGCCAACAAATGTGAGCAGAATGCCGCCAATCCCCGAGACACCCTTAGCCAACTGCCCCCAGCTCAACTGCGAAAGATCTTTGCAAACCGATGCAAGTATCTTGAGCGCAGCGGCCATAATAACCATTTGAGATGCGCCCTTGATGAACTGCTTCTCATTGGTCGACATGACCTTCATTGCGCCGACAAGAATTGTCATTAAACCGAGGACTCCGGTAAGACCAACAGCAAGTTCTCCCCATTTTAGCCCAGAAAGGGTCTTGAGCGCTCCAGCCAAGATGAGAATTGAGACCGACATCCCCGTCATAATAGCAACGGATTTTGCCGAATTCTTGTATCCCCCAGCAAATTTATTTAGGGCAGCCATTGCGCCTACCAATTCGGCAAACAGCACAGCCATGCCTGTTAAGGCACTCGCAAGATCACCCGGATCGATAGCAGATATTACGAATAGAGCCGCTGCCAAGATACCGATTGCGGCGGCTATCTTGATAAGCGTTTTTGCTTTCAAATCTTGTTGATAGGTTTCGAGGCAGTTTTTGAGCTTATCCAGCAGGGCAATAGCCGGCGTTTCTTCGACATTTTCGAGAGGATTTAACAGATTCTGGAGGAGTTCCGCAACCTTAGTAAGGCCTCCTCCGCTAAATGCTTTCTTAAGTCCAAGAAAGATTGATGTGAGAAGCCCGCCGTTAAGGATTCCGAGGGCATTTTGAATATCGCCGTTCCGGAAGAGATCGCCAAATGCGCTCCCGATCTTTTTGCCGAGTTTGCCAACGAGATTCCAAATGTTCTTGAGAGCATTGGAAAAATCTTCCAAACTCGTAGAATCCACTTTCTCGCCGATAGCCTTGAAGAAGCTCTTGACCTTGTCGATTGCCTTCTGGAGAAATCCAACGAGGCCATCGACGGTTCTTCCAAACACATCCGTTTCTTTAATGGACTCACCAAGAGCGCTCAGCCAGCCACCCATAGTACCGGTAACTTTGAGGATAGCGGCAGCAAGATGTGTAATATTACTTGCAAGTTTGATTGTGCCGCCAAGGACCTTTTTAATGGCACTTGCAAAGATTTCAAGAACAGCGAATAACCCCTTAAATGTGTTCTTAAGATTTTCCGCCGTTTCATCGGACATTTTGAATTTTTCCGTTAAATCCCGAAGCCTTTGGGTTGCCCCATAAAGTGCTTCAGCGGTTGTTTCTGGAAAAATTTCACGAAAAGCAGTCTTAATTGCACCGAATATACCGACTATTTCCGTCCCGTCATCTTCAATGCCTCCAAAAATAGCCTTCCAAGTATTCCAGAAAGATTCAACGAGAAGATCTCTGCCTCCGAGGTCCCCCCATTCAGATAGGAGTTCGTTTCGTGCTTCAGCGCCGCTGGCGAATACATCATACATAGCATTCGCTAAATCGGTCCAAAGCACCCTCTGTTCCTCATAATTGCCAAATATCAGCTCAAAGGTATTCATCCAGCCCGTGCTGACAGCATCCTTTGTAGC
Organism: Clostridium sp. CAG:413; assembly: GCA_963650985.1. Classification (GTDB taxonomy): domain Bacteria; phylum Bacillota; class Clostridia; order Oscillospirales; family Oscillospiraceae; genus Vescimonas. The sequence goes on along the minus strand of CAVJNL010000004.1, from coordinate 17,605 downwards.
ATCAACTGCATCGCCAAAAGTTTTAGCTTCCTGAGCTGCAAGGAATGCCTTTAGTCCAAACTGATTAACAGAATCTCCGAGCTCTTCAATAGCTTGAGAGGCTGTGATACCTTTTTTATCAGCATACTCATAGATCTGGTCTACGGCCGAAGAATAGTCGGTAAAAACCTTCATCATAACATCGGATGTAAACCATGCACCCTTTGTTAAGTGCTGAGCAAATTGAGATTTAGTGAAAGCGTCATCTTTAGCAACAAGCGACTCGTAAGTCCCGTCGGCATTCTTCTTTAGGGTGCCAAGGGCAACGGCGGCGTCCAGCGCTTTCTGTCGGAACTCATCGGTATCCATAGATACATTTTGGATAGACTTATAGTCTTCCATTCGCATGACACCAGCGCCCATTGCCTGTGAGAGCTGATACATTGCACGGCTGGCGGTAGATGCGTTTTGACCCGAAAGGGCAGCCCAGTTAGCAATGCCCTCCATAGCGGTGACAGACTCTTTCAAGCCTTTTCCCGTAGCAGTGAATTTACTGATGTTGTCAACCATGTTAGTAAAATCATAGCTTGTTTCATCAGTAAACCAGTTCAGCCTGGCAAGCTGCTCTTCTACCGTGCTCATGTCATACCCTTGTGCTACTAATGTGGCAACTGAGGTCGTTTTTTGAGCAAGCTTATCCCATCCTGCTGTGACCTGATCCACAGTCAGAGATTTAACCAATTGCTTTCCAGCATTGACAGCTGAATTAGTTATGTTCGCAAGGGCAGTAACGCCGATAACCTCCAAAGCAGAAAATCCGCTTTGAACTTTTTCAACAGCACTGGATAGAGGCGCAAAGTTTATTCCATCAGCGGCAGATCCAAGGTTATCCAGGGCCTTACTGGCACTGTCGAACCGAAGCGATTTTTTGAGCTTGTCCAAAGTTGACATCGAGGTCGAAACACCCCGTTCAAACTGCTGGTTATCAAATCGCATTTCAACAACGCGTTGATCGACCATTTTACTGTTCATAACTTCTTGACCTCCTCCCATGCATCATTTGCGATTTTTTCAAATATTGGGCGAATAGCCGGGTTAATGTAATCCCTGGCTTCCACCCATCCGCCATTTCTGGTTCCATGCCCATACTGCAAAATAATTGCAATAGGGACGCCCTTTTGGATGTTTGAGTTGTGGAATGAAATGGTAGCAGAGCCTTTGGTATTTGAGACCTTATAGTACCAGGATTTAGCAGTTAGTCCCGAGTCTACGGGAGTCGCAGACGCAAGGGCGGCAACTCCAGCTCGGCCATACTTATCGAGGTCACCGGCCTTAACGACTTCCTTTGCCCTTTCCAAGTACCGTGTCAGCTTAGAAAAGTCGCCCTTTTGTCTGAACGCTATCATGTTCGGTCTCCTTTATAGAATCCAGTCATCCATTTGTGCCCAATTGTTTTCGGCGTGCAGCATTGATGGCCGCATTGCGGCTCATAATAGTACGCCGATTCATCTTTTTGGGCGGCTGGTTCTTAATGTTGCAAACTCTGATAAGAGTCAAAAGTCGATTGAGATGCCACTTTTGGCATTCAAACGGGATATTCAAAGCGATCATCCAGTAATAAATAAGCTCGGAAGTTACTTGCTCCCGGCTTTGACGACCCATTCGGTCCTCATGAAAGTAGGTCGCTGTCATGGGGGCGCTAATATAGTCGTTTATGGTCTGAATGTTCTCCGCGGTTAAGCAGTCATAAACTTCGGGGGGAACATTCTGTGTAGTGGTCATGCATCTGATGTAGTCCAAAGTTTCTTCAAAGGTTTTGTCTTTTGTGTAAAGAAACGATTTACACCATTTAGCTTCCCATTTTGAAAGAGAGACCAGGGAATGCTCCAACTGCAATGTCTGCTCTTTCGTGCTGACGAATTGCTCCTTTGCTTCATCCCATTGTTCGGCAGCGGGTATTGTGATCTTAAGCATTACGCAAGCCTCTCTGAATTTTCTTACTTATCGGCAGCCGCCGGGATAATGCCGTTCACAAATTCGGCCGCTTTGTCGGGGTCAGTCGCCAGCTCCATAAACAGCTGCGAATACGCCTCGGTCTGGGCAAAGGCGGTGGTGATCTCTTCGGATTTGATGAAGCGCTTGCCATCGGGGCTCTTCTCACCATAGGCCTTAAGGATAAGATCCTTGAAGACCTTGATAATGGCGGGGGCATCCTTGGCGGCAACGATCTTCTTAATCATCTCGGCCAGACCGCCGGAGGTGCTCATTTCCATCTCCATGACCTCAGCCTTAGTGAGGTTGAAGTAAAAGTCCTCGGTGCGCTCCGCCTGGTTGTAGTCGGTATAGGTAATAGTCTTCTTAAGCATTGCAGGATTCTCCTTTCAAAATTAAAAAAGGGCCGCCAGCTTACCTGAATACGGCCCAAAAATATTTGTTAGGCAGCGGCCATCAGAGTAGCGATCTCATCAGGCAGCGGCAGGCGAGGATCGGCGCCATCGTTAGCCTGCTCGGAGGTGGCATCTTTGCCGTACAGGATAGCCTCCAGGGCAGCCAGCTTCTGCGGATCGCACTTGGTGGAGTCGATGACGATAGAAGCCGTGGGCTTCTTCCCGGTCACCGTCACGGGAGTCGTGGTCAGCTCCCAGGAGAAGGTCATCGCCTCGGGGCTGTCATTGATAGTGGAGTAGGGCTTCTCGGAAGGAGATGCCATAGCACCGTAGATGATGTGCAGCTTATAGCCGTGGTCGTTGCCGTCCACATCGTTGCCGATGGTGGTTCTGTAGCACAGACCGAAAGTCTTGCGGGTCTGCTGGCCGACCATGACGCCCTTGGCAATCTCTGCGGAGCCATCGCACTCCGCGAACTCATCGGGGTATGTATAGGCCTCAACAGTCGCGCCGAACTCCTCCACGGAATACAGGTTCAGGTACTTGCTGTCATCAGCATAGAGTGCCGTGGCCTCGGCGCCGGAAGGGTTCTCGTTAACGGCCGTGATACCATTCCAGGCCACGCCCTTGTTGTATACGCCATTGGTCGGGAGATACAGCACACACTGCTTTACGCCGGTTTCATAGAGGCGTTCACCGGTCTTGTCCCATACGAGTTTAGGCATATGTAGTTCCTCCTCATTTGCAGTAAATTGTAAAGACATCGTGATTCAAGTTGTCCGCTTCGTAGTGCCGAACAAACTGGCACATGGGCAGCATTGAAATCGTTGTAACGATCTCGCTGTCCGGGTCTTTATCGATCACGATGATCTGGTATTGGTGGTCTTGCTTATAGACCGAGTTCTCGGCAAAAGTGTTCTCAATACTGTTTCGGGAATACACGATCGCCGGATACTCCATTTTCACGCTTTCGGGTGGCTGGTAATATACATGCCGACTGCCAAGAGCTGCGCAAAGAACCTCATGCAGTTCAAGTCTGGTTTGCATTGTATACACCTCCGATCGTCAGTACGAGTCTCGGATAGGCCACCCGAACATTTGTGATTTTCCACTTTGCGCCCATAAAGACAACATAGCGCATCGCCTTGACATTTCCGTTGGCGTACGGGTCGGCTACAATACTGATCTCGTTTGCGATGTTGATGTTGTCGTTCAACTGATCCGCGCTCTGAACCAGGTGCCTGTTTTGGAGGAGCTCTCCGGCGTATTTACGCTCTGTGATCTTCTCCTCCCAAACCCCCGGTTTTGTCTCTTCGGTCGTAATGTAGCCGATGGCCCCGTAAAACTTCGCCATTTTGAATTTTTAGGCCGTGTACTCGGAAGAGTGCAGGGTCACAGCAGCTGCAGTGGATGCCAAGGCATTCCAGAAGGTCACATCTACACACTTTTTGGCGGTGTTATCCTTCAGCGCGGTCACAGTGTAGGTGGCGCCGCCGTAGTTCACCAGCAGGCCGGTGAGAAACAGGCGGGAAACGGTGTCCTTGTCCAGCTTCTTGGTGCAGGCGCTGTCCTCATACACATAGTTGTCGCCGCTCTTGCCGTAAATGACGACATTCTTGACATACTTCTCTTCGGACTTGGAAAAGATCTTGTTCATAGGTTAATACCTCCTTAATGTACCTTGGGCCGGATCAGGCAGTAGCTTCATCCAGCTCCAGAGCGATAGCGGAATAGGGCTTGGTCAGAGCGCCGGAGCAGCGGGTCTCGATCAGGAACTTCTCCTGGTTGTAGTCGATGTCAAAATCCTCGAACATGTTCACAGCGCCGCCCTTGTCAGCGCCCACATTGTAGTCGATCAGATTGCAGACAATGCCCATCAGGTCGCCGCCGCCAGCGCCCTTCACGCCCTCCATAACGGGAACGGTGATGATCTCATTCACACGCAGCTTCTTTGCCAGCTGTGCCACATCGTTGTACAGGTCACGACCGGTAGTGTCGGTCAGCAGCAGCATGCTGGTCAGCATATCCTCGGTGGTGTAGAGGTCGGGATTGCCGGAGCCCTTGTAGTCCTTGCGGGCGCGAATGACCTGCTTGATGAAGGCACGGGCCTTGGCGTCGTCGTCGGCGCCCTTGGCAACAGCGACCTTCTTCTTGATGGTATACAGGTCCTCATCCTTGTAGATGGGCCGGATGTTGCTCTCGTTGATCTTGTCATCGCTGGAGGACAGACGGCCATCGCCGATCAGATAGGCCCGAGCCAGCTCCTCATCCAGCATCATCCGCATCTCGGACTTCAGCCATGCCACCACATCGAAGTCGACGATCTCCGTCTTGTCATCACGGTCCATCTTCTGCTTCTTATAAACAGTGGTGGCAGTCGTGGTGCGCTTCAGCAGGCTGAAGACCTCTTCCTTCTTCAGGTTGCCCTTGAAGTAGCCCTTGGCGCGGGCTTCATCCTCGGTGATGTTGGCAAAGACGGACTTAATACGGGAGAAGGGCGTGTGATGGACCTTACCCATGACCTTGCCGACCCAGCCGGTATCGCGCTTGATGAACTCGGGGGGATTGTTGAGGCTCTTAGCCTCGGGGAACAGATAGTCGATCTGCTCAATGCCATACTCGGCAGAATGCTCCAGAACGCTGGCCTTCATGCTGCCGCAGCGCTTGGCGTCACCGATGATGGTCTGAATGGCATCGTGGCTCAGAGTGTTGGTGGCCTCGGGGGCCGTCTCGTTGTCAAAGACATTGTGCTGCATTTTGCTTTCCTCCTCTTCGGAATCATTTTTCGTATCGGCACCGGCCTCTGCCTTGGCATTCTCTACGGCCTGTCCGATAATGGCATACACGACGGTTTTCTGCTCCTCGTCCAGAGTGTTAAACACATCGGCCATGGTTCGTTTGTCCTCGTTCTTCTTGTCGTCAACCTTATCTTCAGGCTTGTCATCGCCTTCGGCAGAATGAGCCAGAGTGATGGGTTCACCGGTATACAGGATGCCTTCGTCCTCACACTCCACACCGTGCTTGATGACGGATTCGATGAATGCGCCGGGATTAGCGCCTGCGTGAACCAGGCTTACCTCACGGATAACGCCATGCAGGACATTGGGGCCGCTCTGATCCAGCTGATTGGCAAAAATAGACAGCGCCCAGATGTCGCCATGTTCGACGGCTTCCCGCGCTGCCTGACCGGATTCGCTGTTATTAAAGGAACAATAGGCGTAAACGCCCTCGTTTCGGTTCTCCAGCACGGCATGCCCCAGAACATTAAAGGGGTCGTTGTGCTGGTGATTCCAAACCAGAGGGACTTTCTGGCCGTCATTGCACTTAAAGGCGTCCTTACGGATGATTCGCCCATCAGCGCATTTCAGGTCATTGCGAGTAGCCCAACCGCTGAAATCGCAATTTCTATTCATTTTGAATTTCTTCCTCCTTCTGACTATTTGTGTCGTTTCCAATCGCGCTCGGCTCATCGCCACCGGGTTTGCTGAGGTTTTTATTCCGAAGCTCGTCGGCTCGCGGATCTTTCGAGGGCTTCATTCCGATAACCTGTCTAATCTCGTTAGAAGACATGATCTCATTGCGAGTAAATTTATCCGCAATTTCAGCCATGTCGCTCACGGGAACCAGCCGGAACGGATCTCTGAAGTATTCAATAGACTGTCCCTGCGTCCGAGCGGTCTTGGAAAGGAATGTGCATCGCATTGCATCCCGGATGGCCGAAAGGATCGGCGCAATGGTTCGGTTGTCGTAGTTCAGCATGGTTTTCTCGTCAGCGGTTCCATCCATAACGCCTTGTGTGATACCCAACTGGCTGTAGAGCATACTCGTTAGGTATTCGATCTGGGACATTAGGTTATTTTCCACTGAGCGATTCAACTGTGTGATACGCTCCGTACCATCCGTATAGGCAATGCCGTATTTGCTCCCGGCCAGCTGGTCTTCGATCTGCTTCCGTCGAGACTCGGCCTGTTGGCGGCGCTGCTCCGTCTTGATAACATAGGGAAGCTGGATGATAAGATCGAGCTTCCCGGAGCCGCTCTGTTCGTCAATGACATCCAGGAGGTTGAGTTTTCGGATAAGCCGCTGCAAAGTCGAGTTCGGCTCATTCATTACGGAATAAAGCGGATTTGTTATGATTGCCACAGCCGTCTTCGGACGGATCACATCCACCTGTCGGCCCAGCATATCGTTGTAGGCCCGCAGTTTCACATGTCGCGGATACCATTCCACGATTTTTGCGGTACGCATACTCCCAATGTCATACGAGTCGGTATAAGCGGGGTCTGCGGTTGCCTTGGTCGGAAGAATGGCCACCACGCCTTCGTCCAGCATGGACATGACCGTGTCTTGAATAAAGGCCGCCGCCGTTTGGTCAATGTTCGCCTTTTCAGTCAAGCAGTAATTGAGATAAGACCTCTTCGGTTCCAAAAATCTTCCATCTTTATCCAGCTGCACATGCTGGATACCAATGGATGCTACATCAATGGCGATTCGGTTGCAGATGCCGTTGATGATGGACTGCTCATTTCCCCTGGTCAGTCGCGGCCGGTCCGGGCGGTAATAGAACGAGGGCCCGATGTCTCTGTACTGAGGCCACTCGTTACCCGTAAATACATTCCATGCCCGCTTCAGCCGCGAGCCCAAAGTTGTCTCCATGTGTGAATCTCACCTCCTTTTGGGCAAAAAAAAAGAACCCCAGACCCATTAAGGTCTGAGGTTAAAAAACACTGCATTTATCGTTATTCAAAAGCATCTTTGTTGTTTTTGTACGCCACATAGGCGTCCATCATAGCGGCCACAGCGTCGATCTTTTGCTCATGGCGGCGCTTGTAGAGCTTGCGGTTTCCGTTGGTGTCCTCCAGAATAATACAGTTGCCCATAGTAAAAGTCATCAAGGCTTCGTCAAAGAGAAGCATGCGCTCCTCGGAGAGAAGTTTCAGCTCACCTAGAGGGACTGACTCCGTCTTGGCTCCTTGAATGACTTTTTCAATGCCGAACGGCCCATTCTCGGCCTCCCAGCGTTCCACGAATTCCTTTGCATTATACGGGTCAAAGCCCATGCAGCGGACATCATACCCGCACTCGACAATGTGTCCATCCAGGTCGTCATAGACCTGCATCATGTCTAAGACCGTGCCGTCCATGACTACCAGCGTTCCTTCCGCCATAAACTCGTTGTACTTATCCCGCATAGCCGCCGGGAGCTTCGCCAGCGTGACCGAAGAAATGTAGTTGCGGGTTTTGACACCAAAGCAGCCGTTTGACAATGGAAACAGGAATGTGAACGAGCAGAAGTCGTCTCCTCGCGAAAGGTCTGCGCCCATACTGCACGGCATTTCCCAGAATTTCCGAGGACGGTGGGGTAGGGTTTCTTCATAGGTGAAGTAATAGGTGTAGCCCTCCATCGGGATGCCGAATCGCTTCGCCAGAATGTCGTTTCTGGTAGAAGGTGCTTTTTCGGCACGCTCCACATCCAGCTGATAGGTTTCATAGGTGACCGTCTTACCGATGTTAGGATTGGCCTTGATCCACATATCCGGGTCCGCGACCTCGTCCACAGAATCCAGCTTGTACCACCAGATAGACACATGTGGGTTGTTGTACTCACCCTTTAGGATGTCGGCCAACTCCATTTTGATTGTGTCGCCGCTTCCGTTTCGGACAGTGCCCTCCGAGCTGGTTGCCAGAATGAGATAGTCGTTGGTGTAAGCGCCGCCTTGCTCTTTGGATGCGCTCTGCTCAATGGCGCCGATAGGGTCTTCCCGAATGTCGCCGGATAGCCATTCATCCACAGTGGCGCACTTCACACGAAGCCCCTGGAGCTTGTCTATCACCATGGGGCGGATTTCCAGCAAAGACCCCGTAAGAAGGTTTTCGATCCCCTTTTTCGTAGAAGCAAGCTTTGTTCGATTGGCTCGTGAGCCAGTCGTGTTCTGCAAAGAACCGGCCGTCAAAAATTTGAAGAGCGGTCCCTTGGATCGGATGATAGCGGTCCGTATCGGCGACAATGTCTCATCCGCTTGACGCATGGTGGGCCCAGTGGCGATTTGCAGCGTAGTCGACATGTCGGCATTCAGAAAGTAGGACTGAATACAGGAGCCATATAAAGACTTAGCAGCACCTCGTCCGACGATAAGGTACTGCTTGTTGATAAGTCTTTTCTTGATTCTTTTGTTCACATAGTGGCCGCCATGACCGTCTTCATTGGGGACATATACACTTCTTTCGATGAAATAGTACCATCCAAAGATTTGCTCGCCCCAGAGCTTGAAGGTGTCAAGCAGGTGGAGGTCAGACCCGTCGGTCAATGTCATCTCCTGTTCAGAGAATTCGATCCAGCCCTCCACAGCCTTGTCGTCGTAATAGATTCCCGGATTAGCAATAAGATCGTCGATGCGATGCATCTCCATTTCGATCTCTTTGCAGATCGGGACTTCGCCCCGCATTACGGCATCTCGAAACATGCCGTAGTATTTCGGAACGGCAGTATTTGAGAGTGCCATATATCTAATTGAAATCCATCCAAATTCGTGGTAAAATGTAAGAAAATGAAGTTTGAGGTGATTACATGAATAAGCCGGAATTTAATGCCGAGCAAATTATGTCCGTTCTCTCTCAATGCTATGAAAAGGCTCTCAATGGTTTGCCAACATCCAAGACCGCCAAGCAGGTTGCAGATGAATACATGGGAAAGTATCCCGACCGTGACTTAGCTATCAAAAAACTTGTAGATGCACAGGTTCTAAAATGTACAACATCCGGGTTTATCACGAGCCTTGGTGGCGCAATCACATTGCCTGTTGCCATTCCTGCGAACTTAGCAAGCGTGATGTATGTTCAACTGCGAATGATTGCGTCTATCGCATCGATTGGCGGATATGACCCCTTTGATGACGAGGTGCAAACTCTTTCATATGCTTGCCTTGCTGGCATGTCAGCGGGGGACATCTGTAAAGCTGCAGGTGTCAAAACCATTAACACGATTGCCACAAAAGCTATCATCAAAAAATTGCCGGGCAGTTTATGCGCAAAAATCAACAAAGCAGTCGGCTTTCGTTTTGTCACCAAAGCCGGTGAAAAGGGAATCATCAATCTTACCAAAGTTGTTCCAGTTGTCGGCGGATTTGTCGGTGGCGGGATCGACTATGTAGGAACTAAGGCAATAGCGAAAAAAGCATACAATATGTTCATAAAAGACATAATCATATGATATTCTTAGAGACGATCTGTATGGTCGTCTCTTCTTTTTTCACCATCCCTTGGCCAGCCCTTTTTGAAGATCGCTTAAAACATAATTGCCGAGGGCATTGATAGCAGCATCGGCCAGTTTTTTACCTGTTTCGGATTGCAAGACTTGGGTTCCAACTTTTTTATAGGTGGTATAAGCCCCTGCAACCCCGGCGACCAGGCCTGCCGTTTTAATGAATGTCTGCACGGCTTTCTTGCCTTTGCTGGTCGCCCTTGTTAGATTTTCATACTGTTGCTCCATCTGAAGACGGTTGATATGAGCTTTCAGTTCGGCGTTGCTCATAGACTTCACGCTCTTTTTGCTGTGGGCGTTAGCGTAATCTTCGTGAACGGTTTCGTTTTGCTTCCGTTTCTTTCCGGCAGAAGTGTAACTGCCATCGCTGTTTTGGAATCGGCGAACGCCCCACTTCATTCCCCGAATGCCATAGTGGGTCAGACTGTTGTTTTCCATTTTGATACCTCCCTTGTCAAGATTCAACGGCGACATTCAGCCGCCATTCCAGCTCGCTGGCATCCTGCTGCATCAGTTGAATGACCGACGAACTTTGAGGAGGATCAAACCGCAGCCGCACCTTCGTATACATGTAAGTCTTGACCATTTCCAGTCTCGGGTCATCGCCGATGAAATCTTTCCAGAGTTCATCAGCCCCGCTGATAGAGAACCCGGCTTTCGGCCCGACGCCGATCTGTGTTAAGGTGCTGAATACACCGTTAATAAAGATAATAAGGTCTTTATTGAAATGGTCGTCCAAGGAACCCGGGCCAAGCATGTGCTTTATGGATTCAAGGATGCTTTCATTCATGCCGTTACCTCCTCTCTCGCCACGGGCATGTGTCGTTTGGGGATCGCTCAATCGGCGCAATATTCAAAAGGCTTTCGTCCCCATAGTGGATCGCATTGTGTGTCCCCAGTTGAGTAGAAATTGCATTCTCTGGGTCAAGCAGGCAATCTCTTCGATAGAGGACATCCTCATAGGTAATGGGGTTAATATGGTGAATAATTACAGACCCGTAGATTTCAAACCCTGGCATACCAAGATCGCACCCATTGTCTCGCCGGTTGATCTCTCGTCGGAAGCTCTTCCATTCGGGAGAATTATAAAGAACCTGATTCAGCCATCGGCGAAACCCAAAGGTGTCCTCACCAACCGTGCCGTCCAATTTCAGATACCGGTAGCGTTCGATAAATGTTGGAAGCTGTATCAGTTCCGAGTAGCATTTACTCATCCTCTTGATCCCCGCCTCCCGTATACCTCGTCAATGCCTCCCTGGCATTTTCAAAGAGCTCTTCGATTCGCTTCGCCGCATGCAGACTCTCGGTTTTTGCGGAGATGAGATCCTTCTGTTTCTCCAAAATTTCTTTCTCCAACTTTTCTTTGGTTGACCCAAGTTTTAGATAGTGTGTAATGACCTGTGACGATGCGGTCCCGTCACGAAGCTGCTGCTCGGCCAGGTTAATGGCCAAAGAGATCATGTGATTCTCTTGCGCCTCTGGAGTTAGATATGGTCTGCCCCTTGGCGCTTTGGGAGGGGCATCCACTTGCTTCTTTCGTGACATGGTTTCTGCCTCCTTCCGTTCACTTTTGGGATACATTTACAGCGGTTATCTAAAGACTTAGGGCACTTAGAGAGGCTTATGGAGGGGATTTATCTGCGAACTGAAAGGAGAACCATATGCAAAAATGTATCAGGAGGTGCATATTGTACTGAAAGGATCGGTGATGGAAAGGGTGAGTATACTCCATAAGCCTGTCTAAATGTCCTAAGCCCAGCAGCAGCCATCCCCAGAAGTGAAATTGTTTTTCAAAAATCACCCCCGGAGAATTTTCAAAGACCGCCGCGATGAGGGAGGGGGTGTGTTTTTTTGGGACCCCCTCCCTATGCCTTGCACAGCTATAGCACTACGCCACCGTTGTGCGTTTAACTTTTTTGTAGATGTTCATGAAATCATACTTGATGATCTCATCAATTGCACGCTCAATTTCTTGATTGTTTTCTTCTTCCGTGAATTGGTCGGAAGTTCTCGCAATTCTTCCAAGATAAGCGCAAGTGTGATAACCTTTTTCTTCATCGAACATTAACCACTGAGTGAACTGCTCGAACGGATCATAAGGATTGTCGTTGGTTGTCAGCGCGTAACGACTGCTATTCAAATAGTTCACTCCTTTCACGAACCATACTTTGACACAGTAGCTGCAGAAACGCCAACCGCTTTTGCGATTTCTGCATTTGTGTAGCCAGAAGCACGCATGTTCTGAATTTTACTGATCTTTGCTTGACTGAGAGTGGTCGAAGCTCGAGGTGTTGCTCTCTGACGAAGTTCGTCGGTGTCTGTGTGAGCAACAATTTGCTGGAGTTTGTTGTTGCTAATTGCTCCGGCTTGAATGGCTTCCCATTCCCGATCAGTAATCTTAATTGTTTCTCTTTTTGCACCAACTTCGGTGCGGGCTTTGACCAATGCTTGCTGGCCTGCTTTCTTAATCTCAGCCTTTGTCATGTCAGGATTTGCCTGCTTTTTAGCTGCAACAACAGCATTTGCACGGAGCTGAGCTTGCCTTTCGCGAGGTGCATTCTTGAGAGAAACATTGAGCTTACTGTTGAGAGATGCCACCTCAACCTTATAGGTTTCCTTGGCCGAAGGAGAATAGGGGATGTCCTTAGTGTGTACGATCTCGAGACGCGCTTTATTGGCCAGTGCCTTCATTTGATTGGCATAGTTGGCATACTCGCGCTCGATGGGGGTGTCTGCATCAGATATCAATGTACGGGCATCCTTGGTTTCTGCCATCTTTGTGCTGGGCTGCGTTTTGGTCTTGGTCTTCCCCGTCTGCCTGTCGATGTAAACGGGGTCTTCCACCTGCTTCCAATGCAGTTCGCCTGTCTCCTTGTCGATTGTCGGGCTACCCCGCCGCTTAATGATGGAGGTCTCTGATTTGGCACGGGATATCAATGTGGCGGCACCTTCGTGGTAGCGGCCATCCGGTTCTGTTGTACCCTGGTATTTCTTTTTCAGAGACGCAATTCCGTTGTCTATCTCGCTTTGCTTGTAATCCAGCTTGTGCTTTTCGGCATCAATGACAACCATGCTGTGTCGAACCGCTCTTGCAAGTTCATCTTCCGTAGCGCCCCGAAGAGTCATATCCGTAATCAGATTAGATACCGTCCCCATTTCGTTTTGAGTGTTCTTCATGACTTTGATTCTTTTCCCAGAAGCATTATAATATCCATCCTCTTTTTGAATGGTTCCGTAGGACATCTTGGGGTCGAAGTCTTTAAGGCCGTCAAGCTGAGGAGTCGATTTAATACGGACATTGGTTCTTGCGGAATTGCAAGGAATAACCATCACAGTATCGCCATCAAAGTCGGCACCGGAAAGACGCTCAGCAACCTTACTGTTGATACCTACTACATCCTTCGGATTGGCACCCAAAACCCTACGGGCTTCCGCCTGTCGGTTGTTGACTTTCAAAATCGGAATTTCAAAGGTTCCCCCATGAGGATATCTAATAAGCGCAATAGTTTCTCCATCGTGGTAATTGGGCGCATATACCTCGTTATCTTTCATCGAGGTGATGGGAAAAATGACCTGGTATTTCTGACGCGGAAGCGCAGCCGCCTGCAAATGAACAGCGGCAGAATCACAGTCATCTGCAAAAGAAGAGAGTAAGGCTCGCTTTACAGCGGGATTAGTCAAATGAACAATTTCTTCAAACTCCTCCATTTTATCTGCTGTGGCCAGCCCGAGCTGCTTCTTTACCAAGCTCAGAGGCTGCTTAGACAAGAACTGAGAAGGTAGTCTGTCGGCCCACTCACCCCAGTCCCCTTCCTCCGCTCTTTTATTGATAAGTGACAACTGCTTTTTGCCGTCCTTGTCAATGTAATAGCTTTGGCCATTGGCTTTAATGAGCGACCCAAACGGGTTGTCTGGATCGTCTTTGATCTTTTTCATGACATCTTCTTTTGGTGTACCCTGTTTCTTATTTGTGTTAAAGACAACATCGACACCGTCGGGAAGATTATCAGAATAAACAGCCATTCCCTTCAAATATCTATTTCCATCAACAAGGATGCGAACTTGCGCATAGTGAGAATCTCCAAGAGAGAGGTCTTCGACGCCTCTTCTAATCTCGATCACGCCATCTTTGTCAATGCCGCCTTCTTCCGCATACCGAATCTGAAGCCGTTTGGAGTCCATGCTTTTCGGATACACGAATTTATCAAAGGTCGCGCCATCATCGTGAGACACATATTCCGTAACAGAATGGATCTCCTCATAGTTATAAATATCTTTGTGCTCTGTGCCAGGAGGGCAGATCACTTTAAGGTTTGTTTGCTTCCCAGGGTTCGTGGCCTGCGGAACTCCCGCACCATACACAGGATAGCCTTCCATCTCCAAAATATAAAGAGCTTGATTGAGCTTTTCTCTGGAGACTCCGAGCTCCCGTTCAACACCGACACCCACATCGATCATACCTTTTTCATCAATCTGCTTTCTAAGAAAATCGGCAGTAGACTTGGCCTGGTTCATTCTCACTTCAGAGTTTTCATTCAAGAGGGATCTGACAGAAGAATCATTTGCGTACCCCATCTTTTCGGCAATCTCATTGAGAGAATATCCTTTTTCACGAAGGCCCTTAGCTGTAGCAACATCCAAAGCTCTTCGCTCATCCTTTGCCAAAGAGACCTGGATTCGGAGTTGCGTCGTGGTCAAATTCAGCTCATCCGCAATCTCTTTTTCGCTTTTTCCCTCTTTCTTTAAAATATCAATTCTCGAAAGAAAGTCTCCGCTATGCTGATACGGATTCTCACCAGAACCCCACGGATATCTACCAGAGCGGCGAGGAACGCCATAATGCATTAGGTAGTTCATTTCTTCTACATAAGGATTCATAGACATCACCCCTCGTGCTCACGCAATTCGGAAATTACTTTATCGAATTGAACAATTTTATCCATAATCCCCAAGATGCGATCAGGCTTTGGATTATGGAAAAGAACTTCATTATTCTGATAGAGCCTTAACTCTGTCTGAATCTCGCTTGGTTTAATTCTGTATTCCAGGCAGAAAAGAGCGTTGTAAATCTCAAGCTGCTCTATATGCGCCGGAACGACTCCGCTCTTATAATCGTGAATCCGCAAATATCCATCTCGGAACGAAATCGTATCGGCTGTTCCAAAGCAATTCGGGGAATAAAAAAGAATCTGCTCCGGGGTCATCCGAAAGCCGATTCCGTCGTTTACATACATATTGAGGGTCTTCTTTGACTTCGGAAGTTTCTGCCCGAGTCGGATACATTGAGCGGCGAACGCATGAAGCTCGGTTCCTTTTTGAGCCGCAAGGAAGTTGGTGTAAGCGCTGGCGACTTTTACTTCGTCGTAGTTGATCCAGTGATACTTACTGGCACCGAGAAAAGCATGTAGGCCTTCATACCTCGAATGATCGTTGAAGATCATGCAATACCTCCTCTTTGTTTTCCGGGTAAATGAATCTCGAAAATGACATCTCATGCAACGCACACTGTCGCCTTACTCATTGTCATACTCCTTTTCTTTGTCTTTGATCGTCATAACTGTGACAGAAAGCCCTCCAAACAGGAGGGAAAGGCTCAGAAGGATTCCTCCTGCAATATGCCGTTTCCGTCCCGTATCGAGAGCATCATCAAACATCAGGATGATTCCTTCGATTATGTCCATTCAGCCCATCCTCTCCGTAGAAAGAATACCTACGCCGGAAATGAAGAAGATTCCGGCGAGGGCCGACAGGGCATAGGAAATGAACTTTTTCATTACGCTTACCTCCTTACAGTTTGCTGAGAATATCGCCGTCGACATTGGGGTCAATAATGATAGCCGGCTCATAGGTGCCATCTTCAGTCTCCTTAACGACTTCCAGAATGCGGAAGTCCACATAACCATCGGATTCGGGACTTGCCGGGTCGTAAGTCCATCCGACAACCTGACCGGGCTTTGTCCGAGGCAGATCCAGCATGTCATAGACTTCGTTCAGAAACAGATGACCTCTTGCTCGCAGAAGATCGTTTGCGAAGTTCTGCTGAGCCCGCAGGAACATCATGTTGTAATCCCTGTTAGTCTCGTAGCTGCGGGAATTCTTGTCGAAGTAGCAGGCAAAATCGCTCTTCAGATTGGGGTCAGCTACCTCAACAGTTTTTCTGACTTTCTTTTCTTTGCCGGTTTCGGGGTCAACTTCGGCCTCTTCGACCTTTTTGGCCTTGATGCCATACCGCAGTTCCTGGTCGACCTTTTCGCCGAACCGATCCACCACACGGCCGCGATACTCTTTGAAGCCCTTATCCACAGCGGTATAAGCCGCTGCCAGGGCAACATTGCGCTTGCGCAGGATGTTATTGGATGCCAAAATGCTGGTGATAGACAATGCACCCAGAATGACGGCCGGAGCGAACAGCTTCACATACTTTACCCCGGTCTGAACATACACGAGGGTCAGATCCTTTTTGGAATCCTCTGCGGTGTAAACTTCCCCTGCTTCGTTGACGCCCTTTTCCGTAGCCGTATGGATGCGGTCGACATCGTCCTTAGCCTTCTCGGCGATTTCGCCGACTTTCAGCGTTGCCTTGCAGGCCAGGACGGCACTCACTACGGTGCCGGTAATGCCTGCCACGATCAAAATTTCAGGGCTGTGCTTCTTGCCCTTTGCAACGACCTTGGTCACTGCGGTGCCAGCTTTCTTAAAAATATCAGTTTTCATTTTAGTTCTCCTTATAGATTTAGTTCAAAGGTACTGCTCTCGGCAGCTTCAAAATATAACCATCACGGACTCGCACGACTGTTGCATCGCCCAAATCCATCCAGCCGTATCTGTCGAGCATATAGTTGTTGGTGGGGGGCACATCCGCCAGGTCATAGAGATCGGCGACGGACACTGTCGGGAATGTGGTCAACACATCACGCAGCGCATCAAGGCACGCCTCGGCATCCCCGCGGGTCTCGAATATAATGTTGTCATAATCGAACCCGGTGCTCCTCGCTGTTCTGACTTCCCGCCGCTCTCGATTGTCATTATAGTAGCTGCGGTAGGACACCTTCGATGCACTACCCGCCTTAGTTCGCCTGCCAGCTTCCCCATAGAGGAACATGTCCATGGCATCCATAATGGCTTTTTTGATGGCCGGAATCACGATGGTCGTTACGATATACGACTTGATGTCACCGACATCTTCCGGCACGAAAATATCAGCGAACTTTTGTATGCCAGACTTTTTCTTTAATCTGGCGGTTCCAGAGACGACCTTTTCAACCCTCTTTTCGGGCTGAGCAGCCATAGCCTCCCGAGATTTGTTGGAATTGGATTTGTATTCTTCCACTTGCAATCCTCCTCATGTGATGAGAATAACTTTACCAGGCAATCTGATACTGGCACTCGGAAGGAGGCCATGCTCCCGCTTGTAACGATAAACAAGGTTGCTCTTCGCCTTTTTCTCGGAGGCGGCGGATGTCGTTGCGGTCCATTTGTGGCGGATACAAGTATCAAAACTCATGACCGGTCCTTCATACTGATACTGCTGCATTAGATACTCCTTTCGAGATAAAGTAAAAGGGAAAGCACCTTGTTGTGGGTACTCTCCCTCTTTCAGAACCATGTAATTCTTTTCTTAGCTTACTTTTGCTCCGTTCTGATCCAGAACGATGATGTCCTTCTTGCCTTTGGATTCCGCCTTCTTCTTGGCGATGAAGTCCTTCACCTTGCCGGTAACAGGCTTGATAACATAGTTGTAGGCAGCAATGCCGGCTACAACGCCGATACCAATACCAGCCACGAGCAGGCTGTAGTCCTTCTCTTCGCAGGCCTCAGCGATCTCCTCGGTCTCGATAACCTCATTGTTCATCAGTTCAGTGTTTTCCATAGTAGTAAACTCCTACAATAATAATTACGGTTTAAGGCGCGGCAGCCAGCCGTGTCTTTTTCCATCTCAAAGCCGAAGCTGTTAGAATGGGAGAGTAAATGGCCTGAC
>CAVJNL010000003.1:0-58013 GCA_963650985.1 Clostridium sp. CAG:413 | reverse complement strand
CTCCCCATCGGAGTTTTTTCAATCTAAAAGTGTTGCACTTGCTTGACAATCTGCCCTGGCGCGAAGCGCCTGAGGGGTCGTTGGCCCCCTTGCCTAAAGGGGGCAGTCACGGCGAAGCCGTGACTGGGGGATTCTTTTTCCCCACCGCACCGGCAGGCCACGCGGGCCCTGCCCTACAAAAAATCTCGCACCCCACACCGGGCGGACAGGGTCGTCCGCCCCTACAAGGCGATCCGTTTTTCTGAGCCCATCTTTCCCCTTTCCCCTTTCATCTCCCCTCTATCCCACTCAAAGGAGGCTCCCATGTCCAATTTTTACGAAACTGTTCAAACCTCCGCTGACTACATTCTCTCCCGCTGCCCTCTGCGCCCCACCTGCGGCGTGATCCTGGGCAGCGGCCTGGGCGGCCTGGTGGACCGGCTGGAGGACAAAACCGTCATTCCCTACGCTGACATTCCCCACTTCCCCCGCTCCACCGTGGCGGGCCACGCCGGAAACCTGGTCATTGGCCGCCTGGCGGGGCAGACCGTGACCGCCCTCCAGGGCCGCTTCCACTACTACGAGGGCTTCACCATGCGCCAGGTCACCTACCCCGTGTATGTGCTGAAGCTCCTGGGCGTCCAGACCCTCATCGTCACCAACGCCTGCGGCGGCATCGACCGCAGCCTCCGGCCCGGCGACCTGATGCTCCTGACCGACTACATCAATATGCTGGGTGCCAACTCCCTCATCGGCGAAAACGACGAGCGCTTCGGCCCCCGCTTCCCGGACATGACCGAGGCCTATTCCCCCCGCCTGCGCGCCCTGGCGAAAGCCGCCGCCGAGACCCTGGACATCCCCTGCAAGGAGGGCGTCTACGCCATTTTCTCCGGCCCCTGCTACGAGACCGCCGCCGAGATCCGCGCCTATCGTGCCCTGGGCTCCGACGCCATCGGCATGTCCACCGTCCCCGAGACCATCGCCGCCCACTACCTGGGCCTGGAGGTCCTGGGCATCGCCTGCATCACCAACATGGCCACCGGCATCGCGGAGCGAAAGCACTCCCACGAAGAGGTCCTGGCCGTAGCCGACCGCAGCAGCCTCCACCTCCAGCGCCTGGTGGAATCCGTCATTTCCCGCCTCTAAATCCATCCCACTATGTCATTGCGAAGCCAGTGCGCAAACTGGCTGTGGCAATCCGTACCCACAAAAAAAGCCCTCCGTGTGGAGGGCTGAGCCTGTCGAAAAAACCTCCGGGTTTTTCCGACAAAAGGCTTGCAGTCTGCTGCGCGCATAATTTGTCCGTCTGTGACGGACAAATTCCACACTTGCAGCCTGAGAAGTATTTTCTCTCACGCACATGTCGCGAGAGAAAATGATCCCAATTTTTTGCCGCCTGCGGGCGGCAAACTCTGCGAGGCTTTTTTGACACTCTGAGCCCTCCGTGTGGAGGGCTCTTTCTCTGTCAATTTTCAATTTTTCCCCTGATAATACCCCTGCACGAAGCTCAAAAACTGCTTTTCCGCCGCCGTGCAGCCCAGGTTTTGCCGGTGGGCCAAATAGATGGTCCGCCGCAGGCCCTCCCCATCCATGGAGAACACCAGCACCCGCCCGTCCTTCTGCTCCTGCCGCACCGACAGGGCCGACAGCACCGACACCCCGGAGCCCTGGGTCACCATCCGCTTGATGGTCTCCGGGTCGTCCAGCCGCGCCACGATGCGCAGCCGCCCGGTGTCGTATCCCGTCCGGGCCATGTACTGCTGCAAGGTCCGGTCCGTGCCGGAGCCCTGCTCCCGGGCGATAGTAGGCTCGCTCAAAAGCTCCCGCCCCCAGGCGCCCCGGCGGTGCAGCGCCTGGTAATGGGCCGTGTTGGGCGTCACCATCACCAGCTCGTCCTGCTGCAAGGGGTAGTAGACCATGGTGTCCCCCTCGGCCCGGGACCCCACAAAGCCAAAGCGCACCTGCCCGCTCTGGAGCAGCTTGTGGACCTGGGCGGAGTCCCCGTGGCGCAGCTCGTAGCGGTAGGCCGGGTGCCGCTGCAAAAACGCCGCCATCAGCTCCGGCAGCATGTACTGCCCCGGCACCGTGGACGCCCCCAGCATCAGGGGCAGCGCCGCCTGACGCTCCGGGTCCCGGGCCGCCGCCTCCAGGGACTGGCACTGGGAGAGGATCTTTTTCGCCATAGGATACAGCCGCCGCCCGTCCTCGGTGAGCGTCACGCCCCCCTGGCCCCGGCGCAGCAGCAGCGGCACCCCCAGGCATTGCTCCAGCGTGCGCAAATGTGTGCTGGCGGTGGACTGGGTCAGGTGCAGCAGCTCCGCGGCCCGGGTCAGACTCTCCTGCTCCGCCGCCGCCGCGAACACCTCCAACTGCCGCAGGGTATACTCGATCATGTTCCTCTCCCCCTTTTCTTTGGTCATATTATACAAAATTCGTTATTTCCTGTCAAGATGAACGATTTTTGTCAATAGTTATAGATTTTTTGAATAAATAGAAAATTTCATTGAAAAAGACCGTTGGACGGAGGAAAAACATCCCTATATAATAAAAAATGTAAACAATCTGTAAAAACAGAGAAAGGAATCCATTTAGTATGAAAAGGTTTTTCAAAGAGAACTGGCTCGTGATCGTCACGGGCGTGGTGGTGGGCCTGGCCGCCCTGCTTCTGCAGGCTCTGGGCAACCCCAAGAACATGGGCTTCTGCATTGCCTGCTTCGAGCGTGACATCGCCGGTGCCCTGGGCCTGCACAGCGCAGGCGTAGTGCAGTATGTCCGCCCCGAGATCATCGGCATCGTCCTGGGCTCCTGCATCATGGCCCTCATCGGCAAGGAGTTCCGCGCTCAGGCCGGTTCCTCCCCCGCCACCCGCTTCGCCGTGGGCGCCCTGGTGATGATCGGCGCTCTGGTGTTCCTGGGCTGCCCGCTGCGTATGCTGCTGCGTATGGGCGGCGGCGACCTCAACGCTTTCGTGGGTCTGCTGGGCTTCGTCATCGGCGCCAGCATCGGCACCATCTTCCTGAAGAAGGGCTTCAACCTGGGCCGCGCTTACCAGGCCAAGAAGACCGAGGGCTTCGTCCTGCCGGTCATCATGCTGGTGCTGTTCGCCCTGGCTCTGCTGGTCCCCAGTCTCTTCAACGCCTCCGAGAAGGGCCCCGGCTCCATGCACGCTCCCGTGCTGGTGGCTTTCGCCGTGGCTCTGGTGGTGGGCGCCCTGGCCCAGCGTTCCCGTCTGTGCATGGCCGGCGGCGTGCGTGACACCGTCATGCTGAAGGACCCCCACCTGCTGTGGGGCTCCGTGGCCATCTTCGTGGTGGTGCTGGTGGGCAACCTGATCATGGGCAACTTCACCGCTTTCTCCTTCCTGTCCCAGCCCATCGCCCACTCCAACCACCTCTGGAACCTGCTGGGCATGGTCATCGTCGGCTGGGGCTCCGTGCTCCTGGGCGGCTGCCCCCTGCGTCAGCTGGTCCTTGCCGGTTCTGGCAATGGCGACAGCGCCGTCACCGTGCTGGGCATGATGGGCGGTGCCGCTCTGGCCCACAACCTGAAGCTGGCCAGCAGCGCCGACCCCGGCGTCAACGAGGCTGGCGAGTATGTGAAGTACGCCATCACCACCAACGCCAAGGTGGCCGTGGCCATCGCCTTTGTGGTGCTGCTGGTGATCTCCCTGTGCAACATCCTGCGCAAGAAGGAGGCATAATATGGCAACGGTAGATGCAAGAGGCTTTTCCTGCCCGGTCCCCCTGCTGATGGTGCAGGAGGAGGTCAAAAAGTCTGACCCCGCAGAGCTGGAAGTGCTCACCGACGCTCCCTGCGCCGTGGAAAATATCCAGCGCTACGCCTATCATAACGGTTATGATTTCAGCGCCCAGGAAAACGGCGACGAGTGGACGCTGACCCTGCGCAAGAAGTAAGAAAACACCACGCCCCTGCCCGGTAAAACGCCGGGCAGGGGCTGCCATTGGAGAGAGAAAATGCTGCAAAAGAAAACCTGGCTGCTCGTGACATTTTATACCACCGCCGGGGTCATGGCCATGGAGCGCGCCTGCCAGCAGGTGGGCCTGCCGGGGCGCATCGTCCCCGTGCCCCGCTCCATCACCGCCGACTGCGGCATGGCCTGGCGCTGCGACCCGTCCCTGCGCCCCCAAGTAGAGTCCCTGGCCGACCCCAACGAAGTCATGGGCATATACGAGTTGAAAATTTGATCCCATAAAACACATCCACCGGTTGTGCGCCGGTGGATGTGTTTATTTATAGGGGCCTCCACCCACCGTCCTTTTTGCAGCGCCTCCGTAGGGGCGACCCTCGCGGTCGCCCGCCACCCGGCCACGGGGCATCGAGGACGCCGCCCTCTACGAAATTCTATCATTCAGCGGTGCGTAGGGGCGGACGCCCCTGTCCGCCCGCCGCACTTGTACCGCACCCCATGTAAAAAACCATGTCATTGCGAGGCCGGTGCGCACACTTGCTGTGGGGAGTGATTCGAGCGTTGCCAGTGGCAGATGAAGCGGGGAAATCGGCGAAGCGCCGCCAGCAACGGATGAAGCGAGCCGATTTCGAGGAAGTGCCCCGATTGGCGGCCACGACAGTGGCCGGGAATCGGCTGGCACGACGGTGGGCCGGAGCGAGTGGCCACGGTCAAAATTGGGGGCGCCCGCCGTAAGGCAGCGCAGAAATTTTGGGCACCGCAACAGGGACATCCGTTCTCCTCTCCCCCTCACCACGCAAAAAAGAGGACGCCTCTCGGCATCCTCTTTTTTGCACTTTTGAATCGTTGGAGAATTACTTCAGCTCGATCTTGGCGCCGACTTCCTCCAGCTCCTTCTTCATGTTCTCTGCGTCGTCCTTGGACAGGGCTTCCTTCAGAGTGGTGGGAGTCTCCTCAACAGCCTTCTTGGCCTCAGCCAAGCCCAGGCCGGTGATCTCGCGGACGGACTTGATGACCTTGATCTTCTGAGCGGCGTCGAAGCCAACCAGAACCACATCAAACTCGGTCTTCTCCTCAGCAGCGGGAGCAGCAGCGCCGGCGGCGGGAGCAGCCATAGCAGCGGCGGAAACGCCGAACTCTTCCTCCAGAGCGTGAACCAGCTCGCTCAGCTCCAGAACGGTCAGACCCTTGATCTCTTCGATCATAGCAGTAACTTTCTCAGACATTGTATTAGCCTCCTAATGTAAGATATTTTTGTAGTCAGTGGCTGAATTATTCAGCAGCCTCGGCAGGAGCACCCTGCTTCTCGGCGATCTGCTTAATGACGCAAGCCAGAGCGGAAATGGGAGCCAGCATGGTACCCAGGACCTGAGCCTGCAGCACGGGCAGTGCGGGGATGGATGCAAGAGCATTCACGGTCTCCATGGGCACGACCTTGCCCTCCAGGAAACCGCCCTTGATCTCGAAACGGCCATTGAGCTTCTTTGCAAACTCAGCGATCACGCGAGCGGGAGCCACGGGGTCAGCGGCGATAGCCAGAGAAGTGGTGCCGTTGAGCTGGTCGTCCAGTTCGTTCAGACCGCAGTTGTTGAATGCAAAGCGCAGCAGGGTATTCTTGATGACGGAATACTCCACATCGTTTTTGCGGCACTCCACGCGCAGAGCGGTATCCTCTGCCACGGTGATGCCCTTGTAGTCCACGATGACACCGGCGCCGGAATTCTGGATCTTCTCGGTGAGCGCGGCTACGATTGCCTGCTTTTCAGACAGAACTTTTGCGTTGGGCATTCTTTGATTTCACCTCCATGAGAATTGTCGGTGCGTTCAAAAAGGAAACCCGTCCCTGTGCCGAAAGACACAAGGACGGGGTAAGCAATCAAAAATTGATTCGCCATCCTCGGCAGGACTTACGGACAAGTCCACCTGCTGTCTTTGGAACGCATCATATATTATATCCAAGACCTGCGCATTTGTCAAGCCTTAAATATCTTTGTGCTGCTAAAATATCCTTGTGCTGCTAAAATTACAGCTGCTTGTTGGCGTTCATCTTCACGCCGGGGCCCATGGTGGACGCGGCCACGCAGGACTTGATATACTGGCCCTTGGCAGCGGCGGGCTTGGCCTTGATGATGGCGCCCAGCAGAGCGCTGTAATTCTCAAAAAGCTTGTCCGCACCGAAAGAGACCTTGCCGATGGGGCAGTGGATGATGTTGGTCTTGTCTAGACGATACTCCACCTTACCGGCTTTCGCCTCGGTGACAGCCTTGGCGGCGTCGGGGGTCACGGTGCCGGACTTGGGAGAGGGCATCAGACCCTTGGGGCCCAGGACCTTACCTAGACGGCCCACCACACCCATCATGTCGGGGGTAGCGACCACCACATCGAAGTCGAACCAGTTTTCCTTCTGGATCTTTTCCACCAGATCCATGTCGCCCACATAGTCGGCGCCAGCGGCCTTGGCAGCCTCGGCCTTGTCGCCCTTGGCGAACACCAGCACGCGCACGGACTTGCCAGTGCCGTTGGGCAGCACGATGGCGCCACGGACCTGCTGGTCAGCGTGACGGGAGTCCACGCCCAGCTTCACATGCAGCTCGACGGTCTCATCAAACTTAGCGGAAGCGGTCTTGCAGATGAGCTCCAAACCTTCCTTAGGATCATACAGCGCAGCCTTATCGATCTGCTTGGCGATCTCCTGATATTTCTTACCTCTAAACATACCTTACACCCTCCTTATTCACCGACGACAACGCCCATGGAGCGTGCGGTACCAGCGATCATGCTCATAGCGGCTTCCAGGGAAGCAGCGTTCAGATCACGCATCTTCAGCTCAGCGATCTTCTGAATGGAGGCCTTGGAAATGGTGGCGACCTTCTCCTTGTTGGGAACGCCGGAACCGGACTCAATGTTGCACTCCTTCTTAATGAGAACAGCAGCGGGGGGAGTCTTGGTAATGAAGGAGAAGGAACGGTCGGCATACACCGTGATGACCACGGGGATGATGAGGCCCATATCGTTCTTCGTCCGCTCATTGAACTCCTTGGTGAAGGCGGCGATGTTCACGCCGTGCTGGCCCAGAGCGGGGCCAACGGGGGGTGCGGGAGTTGCTTTACCTGCAGGGATCTGCAGCTTTACATAACCAACGACTTTCTGTGCCATGATAGGCACCTCCTTTTTCATAATGTGGTAGCGACGGGCCTAATGCCGCGTTCGCTCTTGGCGAGACGCCTATGCGCCTCTCCCACTTGCGCCGGAGTGGTCATGCTCCGGCCTGCGCGCAGAGTCTGCTGCGCCTCAGGGCAGAACCTCCACCTGGTCCAGCTCCAGCTCGACCGGGGTCTCTCTGCCGAACATGGAGACCACCACCCGGACCTTGTTCTTCTCGGGCTCGATCTCCTCCACGACACCTGTGAAGCTGGCCAGGGGGCCCTCCGTGATCTTCACGGTGTCGCCCACATGATACAGCACCACGATCTCGTGTTTTTCCACGCCCAGGGCGGCCACTTCCTCGTCCGTCAGGGGGATGGCCTTGTTGGCCTCGCCCACGAAGCCGGTGACGCCGCGGATGTTGCGGACCAGGTGCCAGGTGTCGTCGGTCAGCACCATTTTAATGAGCACATAACCGGGGAACACCTTCCGTTCCACTTCTTTCATCACGCCCGCCTCCGTCACCTCGGTCACGGTCTCCATGGGGATCTCCATCTTGTGGATCATATCCTCCAGGCCGCGGTTGGTCACGGACTTTTCGATCGCGGCCTTCACCGCGTTTTCATAGCCGGAGTAGGTGTGGAGCACATACCACTTTGCATTATCAACCATGTTCTGCTCCTTAAGCTGCGAACAGGCTGACCAGGGTCTTCACGGCCAGCACGGCCACTGC
This sequence comes from Clostridium sp. CAG:413, assembly GCA_963650985.1. Taxonomy (GTDB): domain Bacteria; phylum Bacillota; class Clostridia; order Oscillospirales; family Oscillospiraceae; genus Vescimonas. The sequence goes on along the minus strand of CAVJNL010000003.1, from coordinate 50,229 downwards.
GTCAAACACCCAAATGAACACGCCCACGCCCAGGGAGCACAGGATCACCGTGCCGGTGTTCTTCGCCGTCGTCTTGCCATCGGGCCAAACGACCTTTTTCAGCTCGCTTCTCATCTCGCGGAACCACTTGCCGCGGTCTTTCTTGTTAGCCTCTGCCATCGTTACACAACCTTTCTTTTCATCCAATCACTTGGTTTCGGTGTGAACCGTATGCTTTCTGCAGAAGGGGCAATACTTGTTCATCTCGAGACGATCAGGACTGTTCTTCTTGTTCTTCATCGTGTTGTAGTTTCTCTGCTTGCACTCGTTGCATCTCAAAGTAATCTTCACGCGCATCTAACGGCACCTCCTTATTAGATTGGGCCGGCCTCTCGGCGCAGCCGTTTGCCTCCCTGGTTTGCAGGTCTCTCTCCCGGCGCCGAAGCGAAAAGCGCGCAAAAAGAAAAGCCCTACTCACAGGTAATGTTTATTCTACCACTCTTTTTCCATGCGGTCAACCTGTTTTTTGCAAAAATATCACATTTTTTTGTGGGAAAATCATCGGAATTGTTGCCATCGCCGCTCCCTGCGTGTTATGATAAAGAAAAAATGCCGCCCCGCGGCTTTTGAAAGGATATTTCCATGAAAATTATGGCCATCGACTACGGCGACGCCCACACCGGCATCGCCATCTCCGACCGCCTGGAGACCCTGGCAGGCTTCACCACCGTCATCGATTCCCGCCGCCAGGAGGAGGTCGTAACGCAAATTCAGTCCCTCATCGCCGACCACGGTGTAGAGCGTCTGGTCCTGGGCTACCCCAAGAATATGGACGGCACCCTGGGCCCCCGAGCCGAAAAATGCGCCGCCCTGGGCGAAATTCTCCGGGAGACCACCGGCCTGCCCCTGGTGCTTTGGGACGAGCGCCGCAGCACCGTGGAGGCCCACGCCATTTTGTTCGGCAACGGCAAAAACGGCAAGCAGCGCAAGAAGATCGTAGACGCCGTGGCCGCCAGCCTCATGCTGGAGGGATACCTGACCCGGCGGCGAATGGAGGCGGAGCCATGAGCCAAGTCGTTCTCATCATCGGCGGCGGCGCCTCCGGGATGCTGGCCGCTCTGACGGCCCTGGAGGACCCGCAAAACACCGTCCTCCTCTCCGAGCGCCAGGCCCGAATGGGCCGCAAGCTCCTGTCCACCGGCAATGGCCGCTGCAACCTCTCCAATCTCCACGCCGCCCCCGCCCACTACCACGGCCAGGACCCGGATTTCTGCCGCTATGCCTTAGAGCAGTTTTCGGTTTCAGACACCTTATTTTATTTCGCCTCCCTGGGCCTGGAGACGGTGACGGAGCCGGACGGCAAAATTTATCCCCGCTCCAACATGGCTAATTCCGTCCTGGATGTCCTGCGCTACGCCCTGGAGCACCCCCGCCTGCACCTGCTCACCGGCGACGGCGTGGCCGACATTCGTAAAAAGGGCGACACCTTCGCCGTCACCTTCACCTCCGGAGAAAAGCGCCGGGATATAAATAAGGTAATATTGGCCTGCGGCGGCGCGGCGGGCAGCAAGGTGGGCGGCGTGCTGGACGGCTATAAGCTTGCCAAGTCCCTGGGCCACCACCGCACGGCCCTCTACCCCTCCCTGGTCCAGGTGAAGACCGACCCCACCTACCCCCGCGCCCTCAAGGGCGTCAAGACCCCCGCCCACCTGACTCTCCGCCGGGGCAGCCAAGTCCTGGCCGAAAATGAGGGAGAAATTTTGTTTACAGAGTACGGCGTCAGCGGCCCCGCTGTGTTTGAAATTTCCCGCCATGCCTCCACCGGCGGCGACGGGATGACCCTGCACCTGGACCTGTGGGCAGAAAAGAACGCGGACAAAATTTTCAACCACCTCCGGGCCCGCCGGGACGCGAAAAACGCGGACACCCCCACGGAGCAGGCCGCCGCAGCCATCTTCGCCGGGGTCCTCCATAGCCGCCTGGGCCAAACGGTGGTCAAGGCCGCCGCCCTCTCCCCCGCCGCGCCTCTGACCGACTTAACGAACCAAGACCTGACCCACCTGGCCCGCCTGTGTAAAGATTTCTCCCTCCCCGTCACGGGCACCTGCGGCTTCGACCAAGCCCAAGTCACCGCCGGGGGCCTGGACACCTCTGAGTTCGACCCCCAAACCCTGCAAAGCCGCCTGACCCCCGGCCTCTACGCCTGCGGCGAGCTACTGGATATAGACGGCGACTGCGGCGGCTATAACCTCCAATGGTCCTGGTCCAGCGCCCGCCTCGCCGGAAAGCTCCTCTGAACCCACAATCATCACCGCCCCCTGTAACGCATCCGTAGGGGACGATGCCCACATCGTCCCACCCCACCGCACAGCTTAAATGCGTCCGTAGGGGCGACCCTCGCGGTCGCCCGCAGGCGGGGCAGAGCCCCGCCCCTACGCACCGCAATCCCGGCAGGGAACACGGGTCCTGCCCTACAAAAAATATACGGTTGTAGGGCGGGGCCCATGTGCCCCGCCGTCTGCACGAGCTGCCCCACCCTGCGTAGGGGCGGACGCCTCTGTCCGCCCGCCCGGACCTGTACCGCACCCCATGTAAAAAACCATGTCATTGCGAGGCCAGTGCGTACACTGGCCGTGGCGATCCGTAACCTCCATCTTCCCTCTTTCCCCTATAAAAAGCGGAGGCCCCCGGCCTCCGCTTTTTCCTTACGCAAATTTTCACTTATCCCCCAGATCCGCCGGCTCCCGCTTGCACTCCATGGGAAACACCGTCAGCGCATTCCCGTCCGCCATAGCCAAAAACACCTCTCCGGCCTCCTTGTACCCCTGACTCCTAAGCTGCCGCGCCAGCCAATTCTCGTCCTTCCCGGCCCGCCGCAGGTTCCCCCGCAGCACCGCCCCGTCCTCAATCACCGGCGTCTGCAAAAGCGTCTGGTCCGGCTGCATAGAGAGATCCGCCGGGGTCGCGGGCCGCTGCATCTCCACGGGCAAAAAAGTCACCGTCCCGTTGTGCTCCAGCAGCGCCGTCTGTATCTGCCCCAGGTCGAAATACCCCCCTATCCGGCAGTACATGAGAAACTCCCCCAGGTCCATCTTGGCCTTTTTCAGGTTCTCCCGGTAGATGACCCCGCCATCCATCAAGATCAGCGGCTTGCCCGTGATGACCCGCCGGGCCGCCAGCGATTTATTGGTCAGCAGCGAAATGCACACCGCCACCACCGCATAAACCACCATCGCCACCAGCGAATTTTCCGGCGTGTCCAGCTCCGTAGCCATCTCCGCCGCGATGGAGCCGATGGTAATGCCGATGACATAGTCAAACAAATTCATCTGCGACACCTGCTTGTTGCCCATGAGCTTCGTCAGCAAAAACATAGCCGCCAGCGACACCAGAGAAGTCACCGCCACCCGCACCAAGTCCATAAAAAAATACCTCCCCAACCATACTTTTCCTCAGTATGTCCGGGGAGGTAATTTTTTATCCTATTTTATCTTCGTTTTCATTGGTATGAATGTTAATAAACTGCGCCCGCATCTTAGAATAAAGAATGGTTTGGCTGCTATAAAGCCCGCAGTACCCCGACAGCAGATAGCTGATGGCGCAGGCCATGGCGAAATACAGCAGGTCCCCGGTGCCGAACAGCTCCACGCTCAAAAACACCGACGCAATGGGGCAGTTCACCGCGCCGCAGAACACCGCCACCAGCCCGATGGCCGCCCCGAAGCCCGCCGGAAGCCCCAAAAAGCCCCCCAGCACGCACCCGAAGCCCGCCCCCACGAAGAACGAGGGCACCACTTCGCCGCCCTTGAAGCCGAATCCGATGGTCACAGCAGTGAACAGCAGCTTTAAGAGCCACGCCCAGCCGTCCGCCTCGCCGCCGATGAACCGCTCCACTACCTCCATGCCCGCGCCGTTGTAGTCGCCGGTCCCCACCAGCAGCGTCAGTCCAATGACCGTCACGCCGCCCACGAACACCCGCACAAAGGGATTCGGCAGCAGCCGCGCCGCCAGGCGCCCCGTCTCCTGGAGCCCCCGGCAGAAGAGGATGCTCACCACCGCGCACCCAATGGCAAGCAGGATCACCAGCACCATGGTCCAGGCATCCAGCCCCGGGTCCGCCACCGTAAACCGCGTCGGCGGCACCCCCATGGTCAGGCTCACTCCGTAGCCCACCAGTGCCGAGGTCAAACACGGGATCAGTCCCGCGTAGTAAAACACCCCCACGCTGATGACCTCCATGGCAAAAACAGCCGCCGTCAGCGGCGTTCCAAACAGCGCCGCAAATACCGCGCTCATGCCGCACAGGGTCGCCAGCGGCAGGTCCTTTTCCCCCAGGCGCAGCAGCCGCCCGGCGGCGTGTCCGATGCCGCCGCCTATTTGCAGCGCCGCGCCCTCGCGCCCCGCGCTGCCCCCGCCCAGGTGGGTCAAAACCGTGGATATAAAGATCACCGGCACCAGCAGCACCGGCACATTCTTCCCGAAATGCACCGACTCAATAACGGCGTTGGTGTCCTTGCCCTCCACCTTCGTCACCCGGTACAGGCCCGCGATGAGCAGTCCCAGCACCGGCAGCAGATACAGCACCCACGGGTGCCCGCCCCGCAGCCGGGTGGCATAGTCCACGCCGATGTGGAACGCCGACCCAATGACCCCGCCAATGCCGCCGATGAGTCCCCCCACCGCCAGCCACTTGCCCAGGGCCGCCGGATACGCGCCGATATGCGTCATGATCTTTCTCCACTTTTCCACCCGCGCCGCCGCCTTTCCCGGAGTTTCGCCGAATTTCTCCCTACTTTATACCATCTTTATGTCCCCCTGTCAATCGCCGTATCTTACATATTTTTTGCCGAAAAAACGAGCCCCGCCGCAGCCCGGCAAAGCCCGTTTTTCTCTCCGCAGACCCGGCAAAAACCGGCCCGCTTATTTCTTTTCCTTCACTGCGATCCAAATTTCGCACTGATAGTTGGGGTCCGCCGTGTTCTCCGACCCGTACACCTCAAACTCCACGCTCTCCGCGTACTCGTATTGGCTGCTTTGGGGAAAAAACTCCGTCACGATCCGATTGTAAGTCTCAATGAACGCCTCCGGCATCTTCCCCCGGCTGGTGAACATCGCGTAAGTCCCGGCGGGGATGGTCACCACCTCCAGCCCGCTGTCCACAGGCCGCCCGTCGTACTCCACGCCGATGCCGTAGGGGAACTGCGCCCCGTCCAGCTCCGAGGAAAAGCATATCCCCAGCAGCCCCTTCATCACCGGCTCCTTGGGCATGCAGCCAATGAGCCGCGCCATGGTCCCGTCCGCGCCGCATTCCTGCCACAGGGCGGTGATGTCGGTGGTGGCGCTGCCCGACTGGGGCTTTTCCACCCGCTTGCGCCTGCACACCACCTGAAAAGCATCTCTTTTTTCAATTCTGTATTCCATTTTACTGCCTCCTGTTAAAGTGAGTTTCACAGAAAGCGGCGTAAAAATCTTCACCTGTCCCCCGCGCCGGGCCTCGCTGGGTGCAATGCCGTGGAACCGGGTAAACGCCCGGGAAAAGCTCTCCGGCGAGTCGTACCCATATTTCAGCGCCACATCAATGACCCGCGCCCCGCCCCGAGCCAGCTCCTCCCCGGCCAGGGACAGCCTGCGCATGCGGATGTACTCTCCCAGGGAGACCCCGCACAGTATGCCGAACACCCGCTGAAAGTGAAACACCGACGCATAGGCCCGCCGGGCCGCCTCCTCCGGGTCGATGTCCCCGTCCAGGTTCTCCTCCACATAGTCGATGGCCCGCTGCAAGCCTTGGATCCAGTCCATGTTCTCACGCCCTTTCTGTGCCCTCAGTCTACCAAACTTTTCCCGCCCGCGCCTGACATTTCCTGTGCGCTTGTGTCATCCCCACCTTACCACACATTTTTATCCCCCGCAAGGCCCCCGCAGCCCCCGAATCCACTCCCATTTTCAGTCCATCTAAAAAACTTTGAGATAATCTTAAAAATTTTTGATTTTTATGGTTGATTCTCCCGACGGAATGTTCTATACTATATCTGTATGATGTAAACCCCAAGCGCAATTTACAATACACTAACAGGAGGTACTATCAAATGAAGTATAACCGCACTTTTAACTTTTCCGCCGGTCCTGCCATGATGCCGGAGCCCGTTCTAGAGGAGATCCGTGACGAGATGATGAACTACCGCGGCAGCGGTATGTGCGTCATGGAGATGAGCCACCGCTCCAAGGTGTTCCAGCAGATCGTGGACGAAGCCGAGGCCGACCTTCGCGATCTGATGAACATTCCCGATAATTATAAGGTCCTGTTCATCCAGGGCGGCGCCACCCTGCAATTTGCCGCTGTGGCCTGGAACCTGATGAAGAACGGCAAGGCCGTGTACATCGAGACCGGTGCCTGGTCCAAGAAGGCCATTGCCGAGGCCAAGAAGTACGGTGAGGTCATCGTGGCCGCCTCCTCCAAGGATAAGAATTACAGCTATATTCCCGACTGCTCCGACCTGGATATTCCCGAGGATACCGACTATGTCTACATCTGCGAGAATGAGACCATCCACGGCGTCACCTGGAATAAGCTGCCCAACACCAAGGGCCATGTGCTGGTGTCCGACCAGTCCTCCATGTTCCTCTCCAAGCCCTGCAATGTCTCCGACTACGGCATGATCTACGCCGGTGTGCAGAAGAATGTGGGCCCCGCCGGCATGGTCATCGTCATCATCCGCGAGGACCTGATCCGCGAGGACATCGACCCCAAGATGCCCATTTACATGAGCTACAAGACCCACGCCGACAACGGCTCCATGTACAACACCCCCAACTGCTGGGCCATCTACTGCTGCGGCAAGGTGTTCAAGTACCTCAAGAGCATCGGCGGACTGGAGGAGATGCACAAGCGCAACATCGCCAAGGCCAAGGTCATCTATGACTTCCTGGATTCCTCCAAGATGTTCAAGGGCACCGTGGAGCCCGAGTTCCGCAGCCTGATGAACATTCCCTTCGTCACCGAGTCCGCCGAGCTGGACGCCGAAGTAGTCGCCGCCACCAAGGCCGCCGGCTATGATAACCTCAAGGGCCACAAGTCCGTGGGCGGCCTCCGCGCCAGCGTCTATAACGCCATGCCCATCGAAGGCGCCCAGGCCCTGGTAGAGTTCCTGAAGAAGTTCGAGGCCGAGCACAAGTAAGCTCTTTATAAAAAGCCCCCGTGCGTAGGGGTGGCCCTCGCGGTCGCCCGCTCACCGCACTATCATGTCCTGCGTAGGGCGGGCTGGTCCTGTTGCGGTGCCCAAAATTTCTGCGCTGCCTTACGGCGGACGCTTGAAATTTTGACCGCGGCCACTCGCTGACTTCGCTTCATCCGCCGCTGGCGGCGCTCAGTTCGCTCCCCCCAGCCCGCCGCCCGCCCTGTACCGCACCATCGCGGCGGCGTGAGGGCACGCCGCCCTACGCAAGCACCCCCACATTTCCGTAGGGGCGGACGCCCCTGTCCGCCCGCCCCGCAACCACCGCACCCCTCGAAAAAATCATGTCATTGCGAGGCCGGTACGCACACTGGCTGTGGCAATCCGTCCCCCTCAAAAAGGCCCCCCTTGCCTAAAGGGGGCGAAGCCGACTGGGGGATCCCCCCCACCCAAAAAAATAAAAAATAAGGAGATCACAACTATGCGTATTCTTGTTACCGACGGTATGGATAAGACCGCCATGGCGCAGCTCCGCGAGATGGGCCACGAGGTCGTTGAGCAGTTCTATGAACCCGATCAGTTGGGCGCCGCCCTGAAGGATTTCGACGCTGTCGTCGTCCGCTCCAAGACCAAGGTCCGCGCCAACCATATCAACGAGGCCAAGACCGGCAAGCTCAAGCTCATCATCCGCGGCGGCGTTGGCGTTGATAATATCGATGTCAAGTACGCCGAGTCCTGCGGCATCACCGTGAAGAACACCCCCCGCGCCTCCTCCCAGTCCGTGGCCGAGCTGGCCATGGGTCACATGTTCTCCTGCGCCCGCTATCTCTCCATCGCCGGCCACACCATGCGTGAGGACAAGTGGGAGAAGAAGGCTTACGGCAAGGGCATCGAGCTGCAGGGCAAGACCCTGGGTATCGTGGGCTTTGGCCGCATCGGCCAGCACCTGGGTGTCATGGCTAAGGCCATCGGCATGAAGGTCGTCGCCTTTGATATTTTCCACATCCCCGGCATCGAAGAGCAGTTGGGCATCCCCTATGTGGAGATGGATGACCTGCTGGCCCAGGCCGACTTCGTTTCCGTCCACGCTCCCGCTGTGGATGGCGGCGCCCTGATCTCCGCCGAGAACATCGCCAAGATGAAGGACGGCGTTGTCATCATCAACACCTCCCGCGGCACCAATGTGGACGAGGCTGCCCTGCTGGCCGCCCTGGAGTCCGGCAAGGTCCGCGCCGCCGGCCTGGATGTCTACGCCGACGAGCCCGCCACCAATAAGGCCCTGTACAGCCATCCCATGGTCTCCTGCACGCCGCACATCGGTGCCGCCACCCTGGAAGCCCAGGAGCGCATCGGTGCCGAGATCGTGGAGATCATCAAGAACTTCTAAATCCTCACATGGTGCCTCGTTCGGTGTCCTCGCAGCATAGCTGCTGCGGTCGGAGACTAAAAATGTGCCACCGGCACATTTTCTTAACGCTCCGACACATCGGCGCCGCCACAATGGAAGCCCAAAAGCGCATCGGAGCTGAGATCGTGGAGATCACAAGAACTTCTAAAAAAATCTTCATCATCGCGTATATCCCCCCAAAGCAAGAGGATGCCTCCCGCATCCTCTTGCTTTTTCTTGGTGCCTTTAGGCGTGGAAATAAACCCCCGGTTCTACCGGGGGAAGAAAAATAGCTTTAGCATGAGGCTTTCCGAAGGGAAGCAAATACTTGAAAGTAAACATTTGAGTGAGAAAGAGATGTTGAAAGAATAGGCTTTGCCCGTACCCGTTTACGGGTGGCAGTGCGTGTGATGCGATAATATAATTCGGTGCCCCTTATAGGGGCTATGCCGGTAATAGCCCCTTTTAGGGGCAGGTCAAACCACCAGTTTACTGGTGGTTATGATTCCTGCTGAATTGCCATTTTGTCATTGTGAAGCCAGTGACCGAAGTCACTGGCTGTGGTAATCCGTATTCCCCGCGCACGCACCTCTTGCTACACTCCGTAGGGGCCGATGCCTACATCAGCCCGCCCCCACCGTCCTCCTTGTAAAGCATCCATAGGGGGCGGCGTCCCCGACGCCCCGCTTCCTCAGCTTCTTGTCCCCCTCCGTAGGGCGGGGTGCCCCCACCCCGCCGCCCGATAACCCACCGCACCCCCAAAAAACCGTTGCCTCCCTTGCCTAAAGGGAGGGGGGCAGCCGCAGGCTGGTGGAGGGATTCCGTGCGGGGTAATGGGTAATTCATTTCCTACAAGTTCGTGCGTGGAAGCATCCCTTGTGCAAAAAATGCCTCCGGCGGGGTACTTTCTGTCACCAGCGACAGAAAGTACCCAAAGAACACCGCCAAAACCAATGGTTTTGGGCAGCGTGTCGAAAATTCTTTTCGCCCCGCTGCCTAAGTTTTTGAAACTTTGAAAAAGTTTCAAAAACTACTGATTTCAATGGTGAGGGACACCCCTCTTGGGTTTCCCTCACACACCCTTCCTTACCGTGGTCGTGAATTCTCCTCTTTTGAGCCTGCGCATATTAAGCACTGTGCTTTCGCATTGTCTCCGGCTCTATCCACCGCGACGCGCTCCGCGCTTGTGCTGCCTGTCCAAACAGGGATAATATGTCCGTCTACCGACGGGCGGGGCAGAGCCCCGCCCCTATGCACCACCAAGAAACCCACCGCACCCCATGCAAAATCCCTGTCATTGCGAAGCCAGTACGCACACTGGCTGTGGCAATCCGTAACCCCCGCCTCCAAATCCACGCTCCCCCTTTCCTCCCTCCATCCCACGCAAAAAAACCACCGCATCTCCCCGACACGGTGGCTTTCCCAATTCAATTCTCACGCAACGCTCGCCGTCACTGGCCCTTCATCATCCGCACCGCCGCCTGCCTTGCCAGCGCCCGGTGCAGGGCGATCTGCGCCCGCTTCACATCCAGGTCCGCGCTGCGCTCCGCCAGCCGTTTCCGGGCCCGCTTTTCCGCGGCCTGCGCCCGGGGCAGATCGATGTCCTCGGCCCGCTCCGCCGCCCGAACCAGCAGCGTCACCTCGTTGTGCACGATGTTGGCCACGCCCAGATTCACGGCCACGAATTCCTCCGTGCCGTCCTCTTTCCGCGCCATGACCACGCCGTCCTCAATGGCTCCCAGCATCGGCGCATGATCCTGCAATACGCCCACGCCGCCCCCGGAAAAGGGCAGCTCCACATAGCTGACCATGTCGTCATACACGGTGCTGGCGGCGGTGACGATCTGGAGATGGATCCCGTCTTTCATAGGCACCTCTTACATCTGCTTGCGCTTGGCAAGCACATCGTCGATGGAGCCGCACATGAGGAACGCCTGCTCCGGGATGTCGTCGCACTCACCGCCCAGGATGATCTCGAAGCCCCGAATGGTGTCCTCCAGCTTCACATACTTGCCCGCCATGCCCGTGAAATTCTCGGCCACATGGAACGGCTGCGACAGGAACCGCTGGATGCGCCGGGCGCGATTCACCACGGCCTTATCCTCCAGGCTCAGCTCGTCCATGCCCAGCACGGCGATGATATCCTGCAATTCCTTGTACTTCTGCAGCACACTCTGCACAGCCCGGGCCGTGTCGTAATGCCGCCGTCCCAGCACATCCGGCTCCAAAATACGGGAGGTAGACGCCAGCGGGTCCACCGCCGGATAAATACCCAGCTCGGAAATGCCGCGGTCCAGCACCGTCGTTGCGTCCAAATGGGCAAAAGCCGTGGCCGGGGCCGGGTCCGTCAGGTCGTCGGCGGGCACATAAATGGCCTGTACCGAGGTCACGGAGCCGTTGCGGGTGGAGGTGATACGCTCCTGCAGAGTACCCATTTCCGTCGCCAGGGTAGGCTGGTAGCCCACGGCGGAGGGCATGCGCCCCAGCAGGGCCGAAACCTCGCTGCCCGCCTGGGTAAAGCGGAAAATGTTATCAATGAACAAAAGCACATCCTGTCCGCTGCTGTCGCGGAAATTCTCCGCAATGGTCAGACCCGACAGCGGCACCCGCAGACGCGCTCCGGGGGGCTCGTTCATCTGGCCGAACACCAGCGCCGTCTTGCTGATAACACCGGATTCGGTCATTTCGTTCCACAGGTCGTTGCCCTCGCGGGAGCGCTCGCCCACGCCTGCGAACACGGAGTAGCCGCCGTGCTCGTAGGCCACATTGCGAATGAGCTCCTGTATGAGCACCGTCTTGCCCACACCGGCGCCGCCAAACAGGCCGATCTTGCCGCCCTTGGAGTAAGGTGCCAGCAGGTCCACCACCTTGATGCCCGTCTCCAGGATCTCGGTGGAGGGGATAACATCCGTAAAGGAGGGCGCCGCCCGGTGAATGGGCATCCGCTCCGCCTCCACAGGCCCCCTGCCGTCGATGGGGTCGCCCACCACATTGAACATGCGTCCCAGGGTAGCCTCGCCCACGGGCATCGTCACCGAGGAGCCGGTGTCCACAGCGGTGCAGCCCCGGGCAATGCCGTCGGTGGAGAACAGCGACACGCAGCGCACAGTGTCAGACCCAAGCTGCTGCATGGCCTCCATGACCACCTTGCGGTCCTCCAGTTGAATTTCAATTGCGTTGTAAATGTCCGGCAGATGTCCCGCAGGGAACTGCACGTCCACCACAGGGCCGGTGACCCTTCTGACAATACCGTTTTTCATAGTAGCCTCCTATCGTAGGCGGAATTACTTTTTCGCCTTTTTCAAGGCATTGGCACCGCCGACGATCTCCGTGATCTCGGTGGTGATGGCAGCCTGACGCACCCGGTTGAGCTTCAGGCTCAGCTCGCCGATCAGCTCGCCGGTGGCGTCGGTGGCGGTGCTCATGGCCGTCATGCGGGACGCCTGCTCGCTGACCTTTGCCTCCAGCAAAACGGAGTAGACCATGTTGTCCAGGTACAGCTCCACCATATTTTCCAGCACGCTCTCGGCGTCGGGCTCGAAAATGTAGTCGTTGGCCGCCTCGTCCTTTTCCTCCGTCTCCAGCTTGGCCGGCAGCAGCTGCATTTGGCTGGGCACCTGCTGCAGCGCCGAGTGGAACCGCTGATAGACCAGGTGGATCTCATCCGCCTCGCCGCTTAAATACAGTCGCTTCAGGTAGTCCGCCACCGGCAGCGACTGGGCCGTGCCCGGGGTGTCGCTGATGTCGTCAAAGGTATGCCGCACCGGCAGGCCCGACTGCCCGATCACATCCCGGCCCCAGCTTCCGCACACCACCACAGAGCACTCCCGCGCATCCTCGCGCACCAGCTCCTGGGCATAGCGCAGGATAGCGTGGTTATAAATGCCGCACAGGCCCCGATTGCCCACGAACACCACATAGCACACCTTCTTACTGTCGCTCCGGGGGGTCAAAAACGGGTTGTCGTACCCGCCGTTTTCCCCGTCCAGAAGCTCCCCGAGAATGTGCTGGCTCTGCTGGGCGAAGTTTCGGATGCCGCCCAGGCCCTTCTGGGTGCGCCGCAGCTTGGCAGAGGCCACCATTTTCATGGCCTTGGTGATCTGCTGCGTGTTTTTAACGCTTTTGATCCGCACCCGGATCTCGCGCATACTGCCCATATCCTTCTCCCCCTTTCTCAGTCAGCAGACCTTAAAAGGTTTCCTTGAAGGACTTAAGGTTTTCCCGCAGCGTATCCAGCATATCGGCGGGGATCTTCTTCCCCGTGCAGATGGTCTCCACCACTTCCGGCATGACCCTCCTGATATGCTCCACCACTTCCTGCTCGAATCGGGGCATATCCGCCAGATCCACATCGTCGGCGTAGCCCTCGTTGGCGGCGAAGATGGCAATGACCTGGTCCTCCACCGCCCGGGCGGCGAACTGGTCCTGCTTCAGCAGCTCCGTCATGTGCTGGCCCCGCAGCAGCGTAGCCTGGGTAGACGCATCCAGATCGGACCCAAACTGGGCGAAGGATGCCAGCTCCCGGTACTGTGCCAGGTCCGTGCGCAGACGGCCCGCCACCTGCTTCATAGCCGGCACCTGAGCCGCGCCGCCCACACGGGAAACGGACAGGCCCACATTGATGGCAGGTCTCGTGCCGGAGTGGAACAGGCCCGTCTCCAGGAAGATCTGACCATCGGTAATGGAAATAACATTGGTGGGAATATAGGCGGAAATGTCGCCCGCCTGGGTCTCGATAATGGGCAGAGCCGTCATGCTGCCGCCGCCGGAGGCCTCGTCCAGCCGTGCCGCCCGCTCCAAAAGCCGGGAGTGCAGGTAGAACACATCGCCGGGATAGGCCTCGCGTCCGGGGGGACGCTGAAGCAGCAGGGAAATTTCGCGGTAAGCCGCCGCCTGCTTGCTCAGATCGTCGTAAACGATCAGCACATCCTTGCCCTTGTACATGAAATATTCGCCGATAGCAGCGCCCGCATAGGGAGCGATGTACAGCATAGGCGCGGGCTCCGAGGCCGATGCGCACACCACCGTGGTGTAGTCCATAGCACCCAGCTCCGACAGCTTGCGCACCACATTGGCAACCGTAGACTCCTTCTGTCCGATGGCCACATAAATGCAGTATACGCCCTTGCCCTTCTGGTTCACGATAGCGTCCAGGGCGATGGCGGTCTTTCCGGTCTGGCGGTCGCCGATGATCAGCTCGCGCTGGCCCCGTCCAATGGGCACCAGAGCGTCAATGGCCTTAATGCCCGTCTGCAAAGGCACCGTCACGCCCTGCCTGTGCAGCACACTGGGCGCGGGGCTCTCCACGGCCCGGAAGCCGTCGTTCTGGATGGGCCCCTTGCCGTCCACCGGGCGGCCCAAAGCGTCCACCACGCGGCCACACATAGCCTCGCCCACGGGCACCTCGATAATGTGGCCCGTCCGGCGCACGATGTCGCCCTCCTGGATGGTGGAGAAATCGCCCAGCAGCACCACGCCCACATTGTCCTTGTCCAGGTCCATGACCATGCCTCGGAGACTGCCCTTGAACTCCAGCATTTCCCCGGCCATCACATCGGCCAGGCCGGACACGCGGCAGATACCGTCGGACACGCTGATGACCTTGCCCGTCTGGTACACATCAATGGAGTTGTCCGTGGCGCTGAGCTTCTCCTGAATGCTCTCCATCACCGACAGCTCCTCCCTGTCGTCCATGCGGCTGTTGAATTCCACCTCCTGGCTCAGTCGGTCCAGTTGGTGGGCCAGGGTGCCGTCGTACACGGTGTCGCCCACCTGCATACGCACGCCGCCCACCAGGCCGTCGTCCACCTCATTGCGCACGGAGAGGAAGGTCTCGCAGAGGACCTGCGTCAGCTTCTTCATCTCCTCGTCGGTGAGGGGCTCCGGGCTGGCGATAGAAATGTTTAATTTCTTCAGTTCATTCATAGTCAAAATATCACTCGGCATTGCTGCCACCACTTCTTTTATCTGCTCTATGTAGCGCTCCACCAGAGCCTGACGCTCCGGGGCAAAGGCGCTGGTTTTCAGGGCTTCCCCCGCCTGGCTCGCCACCTGGCGGATGACCTGGGCGCTCACCTGGCCGTGCATTTGGCTGCGCAGCTGCTTTTCCGTTTGAATAGCGTTCTGACGCAGGGCGTCGGCCTCCTCAGCGCGGTGCTTCTCGGCCTCCTGGCTATTCTGCGCCACCTGGGCCCGGGTCTCGGCCAGCAGCGCGTCCTCCTGCTGCCGTGCCTGGTCCTGGGCCTGGGCCACATCAGCGTCCAGCCGCTGTGCCTCCTGCTCCGCCTGGTGCGACTGCTCCAGCTCCTGAGCGATCTTTTCCTTTCGCTCCTTGAACATACGGACGATCATTTTCCGCGTGATAAGGAACAGCGCGCCGAACAGGATCACGAAGTTGATGACTGCGAATAAGAAATCTTTTATAGTCATATTCGCCTCATTTCTCCTCTCTCGACCCTGCATCGCCCACAAGCTGCCGCGTCAGGGCATCCACCAGCTGGGGCATCTGCTCCTGGGCCTGGGTCCTAAGCTGCTCCTGCTCGTTTTGGATGCGCCCATGAGCGTCCTGCATGTCCCGAGCCGCCTGGGCGTGTGCCGCCTCCAGCACCCGGGAGCGCTCCTCCTCGTCGGCCGCTTTTCCTTCTGCAATAAGCTGTTTGGCCTCGGCGCTTCGCTCTTTCCATCTCTCGCGCAGGGCGGCGGCGTTTTCGTCTTTCTTCCGCTGCGCCTCCCGGCCCTTTTCCAAGCCCTGGTCAATGCCCGCCTGCCGCTGATCCATAAACTTGATCAGCGGGTCAAACAGGAATTTTTTCAGCACAAACAGCAACGCAAAAAAGCAAATGATGGTCCAAATCACTTCTGACACATTAATGCTCAAAGCGTGTGCCTCCTTCTTATTCTTCCGAACTGTGGTTTAGACCTTTGCGATCAGCATGAAGGCGATAAGCAGACCGTAAATGGTCAGCGCCTCCATCAGGGCCATAGCGATGATCATGCTGGAGCGGATGGTACCAGCGTTCTCAGGCTGACGGGCCATAGCCTCCATAGCCTTGGAAGCGGCAATACCCTGGCCGATGCCGGGCCCAAGCGTGCTCAAAGAGATAGACAATGCGGCAGCCAATGCGATAATTGCGGATGAAGTCATGATTTGTTCCTCCTAAAAGTGATCTGATTTTTATTTGTCTTGCTCATGAATAAATAAATTAATAAGGTAATTCAACCTCCGTAGGGGCGGACGCCTCTGTCCGCCCGCCGATAACGGAAGCACTTCTTGTCATACCTCCGTAGGGGGCGGCGGTTGCCCACCGTCGTGCTAACCGATTCCCGGGCACTGTCGCGCCCGCCAATCGGGGCACTTCCTCGAAATCGGATCGCTTCTTCCGCCACTGGCGGCGCTTCGCCGATTTCACCGACGCTCCGTTCCGCAAGGCTCCTTGTACCCGTCCGTAGGGGCGACCCTCGCGGTCGCCCGCCCCACAGACTTCTTGCAAACCGTCCGTAGGGGCCGATGACCCTGTTGCGGTGCCCAAAATTTCTGCGCTGCCTTACGGCGGACGCTTGAAATTTTGACCGCGGCCACTCGCTCATCTCGCTTACTCTGCCACTGGCAGCGCTCGATTCGCTCCTCACATCGGCCCGCCCTCACGGCACTCCTTGCAAACGCCGTCATTGTGAAGCCGGTGCGCACACTGGCTTTGCGATCCGTAACCCCCGTCCTTAAGGCCTCCTTGCCTAAAGGGGGCGCAGCCGACTGGGGGATTCGTCCCCGCAGGGGGCCTCATGCCTTGCGTAGGGCGGGGTGCCCTCACCCCGCCGCCGACAGCGTAAGCACCCCCGGCAGCACTCACTCCTCTTCTCCCACTGCCTCCTCAATATAAATGGACAGCAGCATGGTAAACACCACCGCCTGAATGAGGCAGAACAGCAGGCTCATCACCTGCATGATAAGCGGCAAAACCACGGGAAATAGCCCCGTCAGCTCCTCTGTGACCATTTCCTCGCCGTAGAGGTTGCCGTACAGTCGCAGCGCCAGGGAGAAGGGCCGCACCACCTGCTCAATGAGGTTCAGCGGCAGCATAACGGCAAAGGGTGTGAGGAAGGTCTTTAAATACCTCAAAACACCCCGCCGCTTCACCCCCACGATGTGGGTGGTAAAAAAAGCGATGATCGCCAGTCCCGCCGTGGTGGATAGGTTCGCCGTGGGCACGGCAAATCCGTGTCCCGCCCCGGGCAGCAGCCCTGAGTAGTTGCTCACCACGATAAAGATGAAGAAGGTCGCCATCACCGGGAAATACCGCCTTGCGTTCTCCCGGCCCATGTTGCCCGCAAAATAGTTTTGGAGCTTAGTCACGGCCATTTCCGCCGCGCTTTGGATGGGTCCCGGCACCTCCTTCAGCCGCCGGGTAGCCAGCCACGACACGAACCCCAGCACCACAATGATGACCCACATGGTCACAACGGTTTTCGTCACTTCAAGCGGCCCAATCGAAAACAGAATATTGCTGGAATGTTCCATAATTTCTTTATTTCACCTCAATTCCTATCGTCCGCCGAATCGGTTTTTTCTTTTCCTTGTTTCAATTGTTTTTTGCTCAGCCGGTAATTCAGCCCGATACCCACCAGCGACAGGCCCGCAGCCGTGCCGATGATGGTCCCGTAAAACGGCAGAGGGACCAGGTTCCGGGTAAAATACACCACCGCCAGCGCCGCGATATTCACCAGCATCCGCAGCAAACTGCCCGCCATAATGGCGTTGGTGCTGCCTTTTTCCACGGACCGCCGGGTGATCTGCGCGTTCCCAAAGGCCGCCAGGGCCCCGAACGCAAACCCGACCCCTCCGGCCAGCAGGTACATTCCCACGGACATCGCGCCCCTCCTCTCCGTCATTTCCCCGGAGCCTCCGCCCCGGGTCGCTGTGTACAGCATCACAGATTGATTGTACCATAACTCAGGTCCTTTTTCAAATCAATTTTTTACAATTTATTAACGATTTCTAATTTTTTATCGTAACAGTTTTACCTCATGAAAACAATGGTGAAAAATGTCCCTCCACGCAAATTTGCGTAAAACTCCCATTCTCTCCGAAAATAAAAGCCGCCCCTCTCCCGGGCCCCTCGGCCCCCAAAGAGGAACGGTTTTATTTTTTATTGGGCCCCGGCCAAAATGTCCTGAATTTCCTGCAAATCAGCCGCAAAGTAAATACCCTCCTGCCGCTCCGGGGAGGAAAGACCCATTTCGGACATGTGCGCAAGCTGCAGCCGCAGATGCTCATAGTACCCGTTGAGGCTATAGAGAATGCACGGCGCCTTCGTCAGCTTCAAAGACGCCAAAGACATAATTTCCGCGATCTCCTCCAGGGTCCCGGTGCCGCCGGGAAAGGCGATAAACGCCTCCGCCCGCCGGATCATCTCCGCCTTCCGCTGGGGAAAGTCCGGCTTCACGATAAGCTCCGTCAGCCCCGTGTGCTCGTAGCCTGCGTCCATGAACATCTCCAGCTCCACGCCGACCACTTCCGCCCCGGCAGAGAGTGCGCTGTCCGCCAGCAGACCCATGAGCCCGGTCTTGGACCCGCCGTAAACCAGTCCGTTCCCACTCTCGCCGATCCACCGGCCCAGCTCCTGCACCGCGTCCTTCATGGCCGGGTCTTTGCCCTCGTTGGAGCCCAAATATACCGCAATGTTCATTTTCCCTTTCTCCTTCCACATTTATCCTGATTTACTTCTCTTTTGGTACGCCGCAGCTTCCCCGAAATTTCACCGTTTGCACTGCTCGGTGATCTCTTTTTTCAGGGCCCGCAGCCGGGGGCTGTCCACATCCCGTGGGTAGCTCTCCCCCGTCAGGTCGCACTCCCACAGGCTGCTGTCCGAGTGCATCACCACAATTTTTTCCGCCAGCAAAATGGCCTCGTCCAACTGGTGCGTCACCAAAACAATGGTTCTCGGCACCCGCTTTTGTATCTCCAAAAGCTGGCTCTGAAGCTCTGCCCGCGTGAGAAAATCCAGCGCCGCGAACGGCTCGTCCATGAGCAAAAGCTCCGCCTGGCTTGCCAGCACCCGCGCCAGCCCCAGCCGCTGCTTCATGCCCGTGGAGAGCTCCGCCGGGGTCAGGTCCGCGTAGTCCGTGAGCCCCACCATTTCCACGAAATCCTCCGACAGCCGCAGCCGCTCCTCTGGGGTGCGCCCCACCCCGCAGGCCATAGCCACATTTCGCAAAACGCTGGTCCAGGTGATCACATACGGGTCGGGACTGAGCACCGCGCTGTGCCAGCCCTCGGGCATTTCAATTTTTCCGGAGTCGGGCTGATCCTGCCCTGCCAGCAGCCGCAGCAGCGTGCTTTTACCGCACCCGCTGCGCCCCGCCAGCACCGTGAGCTTGCCCAGGGGAAAGGTCACATTCACCTCCCGCAGCACCTGCCTCGTGCGGGTGGGCCGCTGGGCGTGGTCTATCATAATGTCCGTTGACTGCGTAGTATAGGACTTGCACACATGGTGCAAAGAAATGTCGTTCATGGCTCTTGCCGCCTCGCTTTTTATTCGTCGATCTTGCCCCGGGCGTGGAGCACATCGTCCGGGAGAATTTGCATCAGGTCGTCCCGGGTGACGCTCTCCATCTTCGCCAGGCGGTTGTTCTGGGCCACCAAAATATGCTCAAAGAGGTTGCGCACGCCACGGGCGTTGCCGAAGGAATCGTCGGCGCTCTCCTCGGCGATGAAGTCCCACACCAGCTCCTCGGTGCCCTCGGCCAGCACATAGCAGCCCTTCTTGCACTGCATCTTGAAAATAGCCACCATCTGCTCCGGGGTGTAGTCCTCAAACATGAGAAAGCGGTTGAACCGGGACTCCAAACCGGGGTTGGAGTGGATAAACTTATCCATCAGCTCCGTATACCCCGCCACGATGACCACCAGGTCGTCCCGGCGATCCTCCATCGCCTTCAAAATGGTGTCAATGGCCTCCTGGCCGAAGTCGTTCTCGCTCTTGCCGTTGAGGGCGTAGGCCTCGTCGATGAACAGCACCCCGCCCATGGCCTTTTCTATGACCTTTTGGGTCTTCAGGGCCGTCTGACCCACATACCCCGCCACCAGGCCGCTGCGGTCCACCTCCACCAGCTGGCCCTTAGACAGAATGCCCAGGCTGTGATAAATGCGGGACATAATGCGGGCCACCGTGGTCTTGCCGGTGCCGGGGTTCCCGGAGAACACCATGTGCAAAGACATGTCCGTGGTGGGCAGGTCGTGCTCTTTTCGCAGCTTATACACCTGCACCATATTGATGAGGCTGCGCACCTCCTCCTTGATGGCGTCCATGCCCACATAGCCGTCCAGCTCCGCCAGCAGATCCTCGATCTTCTCCTTGGGAGGAATTTCCTCCTTCTCCTCCGGCTTTTCCGCCTGGGTCTGAGGCGCGGGCTTTTCCGGCTTTTCAGATTTCTCCGGCTTCGGGGCCTGGTTCGTCTTTTTCTCCATAAACGGCGTACCCCAAAAATCCGTGTCCATGCTGCGGAGATTCCTTTCCGTCATAGAGCGGATCAGGTCCATCTGCTGCAAAATGATCTCGTCTTTTTTATCCATATTCTCGCACCTCACTGCGTAAAATGTATATTCAGTGTGTCGAAAAAGTATTTTCGCCCCGCTGCCTAAGTTTTTGAAACTTTGAAAAAGTTTCAAAATCTTCTGATTTCAATGGTGAGGGACACCCTTCTTGGGTTTCCCTCACACTCCCTTCCTTACCGTTATCGCAGTTTTTTACCTTATTGATAGCCTGGTATATTCCTCATGGCCCGGAACAGCAGTCCCGCCACAAAGCCGGTGAGCGTGCCCGTAACCAGCGACACCCCCAGCAGCATGGGCAGGTAGCCCAGCACCGCCGTGCCGCCCAGGACGATCATCGCCGCGCCGATCTGCCCAATGTTGTGGGCCGCCGCCCCGGCGATGGACACCCCGTAAATAGAAAGCCCCTTGGCCCGCCGCAGGACGATCATCACAAGCATCGCCCCCATGCCGCCCATAAGGGAAAACAGCAGCGCCGAAGCGTTCCCCGCGAACAGGGACCCCAGCAGGCACCGGGCCACCAAAATGACCAGCGCCGGCACCGCCCCCAGCTGATACAGGGCGAACACCGTCACGATGTTGGCAAGGCCCAGCTTCACCCCCGGCAGGGGCACCAGCAGGGACACGGGAAAGAGATTTTCCAGTGTGCTCAGCCCCAGGGCCAAAGCCGTCAAAACGGCGCAGAGAGCCAGGTTTTTCGTTGTCAGCTTCATCTCCGCGCCCCCTTAACCCAGCACCATATCCGGCCCGGAGTCCGGCCCGGCCAGGGTGACGACCACCTGCTCCGGCAGGCACACGATGCTTTGGCCCGCCCGGGTGATGCGCCCGGTGTGCAGGCAGTCCTGCCCCGGGCAGTCGCTCTCCGTCACGGCGGCCCCGGTCTTGTCCAGGGTCACGGTCAGGTGGTAGGTGCCGTCAATGGCAACGGTTTTCTCCTCCGTCAGCGAAGAAAGCTCCACCCGGGCCACCACTTCGCCCCGGTGCTGCACCGTGGCCGTAAGCGCGCTGCCGCCCTGGCCGCCGTAGGCCAGCCACGCCGCCGCCACGCCCAGCAGCACCACCGCCAGCACCACCAGTGCGTCCAGTAACTTCGGTTTTAAATCAGGCTGAGACCTCTTGGAAGTCATAGTCTGCCCCCTTTTGGGAAATGTGATCGGCCAAACCGGGGGTGTAGAGCACCCGCCCGTCCGCCGTAATTAAAACCAGTTCAAATGCCCCGCCGCTCTGCCGCCAGAAGTCGCAGGCAGCCTGCTCTCCCATGACATAGAGCGCCGTAGAATAAGCGTCGGCCATGGTGCCGTTCTGCCCGATAACCGTCACCGACAGCAGGTCCGTCTTGGCAGGATAGCCCGTGCGGGGGTCTAAAATATGCTGATACACCGTGCCGTCCTCCCCGATAAAATACCGCTGATACCCCCCGGAGGTCACGGCGAACACATCCGTCAGCTCCAGGGTCATGGCGTAAGCGTCGGTTTTTTGAGGGTCCTGCACCGCCACGCTCCAGGCCGTGCCGTCGGGCTTCTGCCCGCACACATAGACATTGCCCCCCAGGGACACGGCGGCCCCGGTGACAGCATACTGCCGCAGCACCTCCGCCATACGGTCGCTGGCATAGCCCTTGGCAATGCCCCCCAGGTCCACAGCGCAGCCGCTATCCAGGGTGACGGTCTGCCCGTCCAGGTGGATATGCCCGCTCCCCACCAAAGGCAGCAGCGCGTCAATTTCGCTCTGCCCCGGCACCCGGGGGCTGTCCGTGGTAATGCCCCAAAGGGACACCAGCGGCGCAACGGTCACATCAAAGAGCCCCCCTGTCGCCGCGCTGTAATCCATCGCATTTTGCAGCAGCTTCGCCGTTTCGTCGCTGACCACGGCGCTGCCATTTTCATTTAATTTATAAATGAAGCTGCTGGCCACCGTCCGGGAAAGCTCCTGCTCCAGGCGGTTAATTTCCCTGACCGCAGCGGCCAAAGCCTCCTGGCCGTCCTCGCCGTAGGCCACCAGGCTCATGTAGGTGTCCATGGCGAAAATGTCCTGCCTGGCAGGATCCTCCGCCTTACCGCAGCCCGCAAGCGAAACCAGCATCACCGCCGCCAGCACCGCGCAAATTCGTTTTTTCACAGCTCCCGCCGCCCTTCCAAGGCCCGCATCAGCGTGGCGTCGTCGGCAAATTCCAGGTGTCCGCCCACGGGAATGCCATAGGCCAGCCGGGTGACCTTCACCCCAAAGGGCTTTAAGAGCCGCGAGAGATACATCGCCGTGGCCTCCCCCTCAGTGTCGGGGTTGGTGGCCATAATGACCTCCTGGATCCCCCCGGCGGCCACCCGCTCCACCAGGGATTTAATTTGCAAGTCGTCGGGCCCCACATGGTTCATAGGCGAGAGCACGCCGTGGAGCACATGGTAGCGCCCCTGGTACTCCCGGCTGCGCTCGATGGCCAGCACATCCCGGGGGTCCGCCACCACGCATATCATGCTCTCGTCCCGCTTGGGCGAGGCGCACACGGGGCAAAGTCCCCCGGCGGTAAGATTTTGGCACACGGGGCAGAGTGTCACGCTCTTTTTCGCGTCCACAATGGCGTCTGCAAAGTCCTGGGCCTCCTCCATGGGCAGGCTCAACACGAAAAACGCCAGCCGCTGGGCGGACTTGCGGCCCACGCCCGGCAGCTTTGCAAACTGCTCCGTCAATTTTTCAAGGGGTGCGGGAAAATACTCCATAAACTCAACCTCTCAGCGCCCGAATACGGGCAGGAATGTCCTCCGCCTTGTAGACCGCCGACCCGGCCACCAGCACATCAGCCCCGGAGGCGATGCAAATTTTGCAGGTGTCGGGGTCCACGCCGCCGTCCACCTCCAGCTCGCAGAGAGGATTCATAGCGTCGATATAGGCGCGAATCTGCTGGACCTTCGGAATCATGTCGGCCATGAATTTCTGCCCGCCGAAGCCCGGCTCCACGGTCATCACCAAGATCAGCTCCACCTGGTCAATAAACGGCAGCACCGCCGCCGCCGGGGTCTTGGGCTTCACCACCACCCCGGCCTTTTTGCCCTTGGCGTGTATCTTCCGCAGGGCCAGGTGGATGTTCTCCTCCGTGTCCGCCTCCACATGGCAGGTGACGATGTCGCCCCCGGCGTCGCAGAACTGCTCCACATACCGCTCCGGGCGGTCGATCATCAAATGGACATCCAGCGGCAGCGCCGTCACCGGGCGGATGGACTTCACCACCGGGATGCCGATGGAGATATTGGGCACGAACAGGCCGTCCATCACATCCACATGCACATAGTCGGCAGTCTCGATGCGCTGAATGTCGCGGCCAAGGTGGGCAAAGTCGGCGGACAGAATGGAGGGGGCAATTTTGATCATGGCAGAGAGTCCTTTCTCAGATGGGTTTGGCACCGGGCCGGGCCGGGGCGCATAAGATGGAGCAAGCGGCGTGGGGCGATGGCAGCCGGGGCCCGCCTGCGCAGTGCGCCCGTCCCACCGGCTCTCGCCCGCCGCTTTTCATATAGGGGGTCGGCGGCCCAGCCGCCGGCTCCCGGTGGGCATATTTTAACTAATATATTATACCCCAACGCAAGCTATATTGCAATGGAGAAAATACAAACCCTCTGCCACCGGGCAGAGGGTTTATAAATTATCAGATAGCAAAATTGCCGTCCACGAAGATAGGCACCTCCCGCCCATCCTGGGTCTTGCCCATGATGGTGAGGTCGGCGGTGCCCACCATGAAGTCCACATGGGTCACGGAGTCGTTGAGCCCGTGGGCCTTTAGCTTGTCCTTGTCCATGTCGCGCCCGCCCTCAATACAGGGGTAGGCCTCGCCGAAAGCGATGTGGCAGGCGGCGTTTTCGTCAAAGAGGGTGTTGTAAAACAGCAGCTTTTGGTTGGAAATGGGGCTGTCGTAGGGCACCAGGGCCACCTCGCCGAAGTGAGAGGCCCCCTCGTCCACTGAGATGGCCGCCTCCAGCACCGCCTGGCCCTGCTCGGCGGAGACGGAAACAATTTTCCCCTCCTCCACGGTCATGCGGAAGCCGCTTATGATGTTGCCGTCATGCACCAGGGGCAGCGACGCCACCACCACGCCGTCGGCCCCGTCCCGCAGGGGCGAGGTGAACAGCTCCTCCGTGGGCATGTTGGCAACAAAGGGCTGGCCCGCCGCGGTGCAGTCGTCTCCGGCCTCCCAAATGTGGTCCTTGGGCAGCCGCACCGTCAGGTCCGTGCCCAGAGCGTTGGTGTAGTGCAGGCTCTCCAGGCGCAGGGCGTTGAGCTTTTCCTTCCGCCGGGACAGGCTCTCCAAATGCTCCTGCCAGCGCCGGACGCTCTGCCCGTCCCCGGTAATGCGCACGGTCTTGAAAATGGCCTCCCACAGGCTCTCCATGGCCCGCTCCTCGGGCAGGTCCGGGAACACCCGCTTCGCCCAGGAGGGGATGGGGATGGACGCGATGCACCAGGGGAAACCGCTGCTCATTTGCAGCCGGTAATACTCCTTCAGCGCCTCACCGCTGGCCCGCAGGGCCCGCACCCGGCGGTCCGGGTCCACGCCCTTAAGATGCTCCGGGTCCTCGGCGTCAATGGCCAAATACGCCGCCCCCGCCTTGGCAAAGTCGTTATAAAAATGCTGTCTCCACAGGGGCACCTGGTCAAACACAGCGTCCTCGGCCCGCAAAAACTTTTCCCGGTCCATGTAGTCGTCGTGCCAGTTCATCACCACCTCCCGGCAGCCCACATCGTAGGCCGCCGAGGCGCACAGCCGGGCAAAAAACGCACACTCCACCGGGCTGGAGATGACCAGCGTCTGCCCCTTTTCCACATGGAGCCCCACCTGAATGAGCAGCTTCGCGTATTCCTGCAATTTCTCGTTTCTCATATCCATAGAAACACTTCCTTATTATTATAATGTATCGTTATCTGAGTATGTCCATCAGGTCATCGGCGGCCATGGACTTGGTGACCACCACCACATGGTCCCCCTCGCGGATGCAGGTGTTGCCGTCGGGGATGATGATCTCCTTGTCCCGGGCAATGGCCCCCACCAGCACGCCGTTTTTCAGCGGCAGGTCCTTCATGGGCCTATCCAGCAGTTCCCGGCACTCCGGCCCGGCGGTGAATTCCAGTGCCTCCACCTGGCCGCCCATCATCTTATACAGGCTCTCCACGGCGCTGCCCTCGGAGTTAGCCAGGGCGCGGACATAGCGGGTGATCTGGTTTGCCACCAGGTCCTTGGGGCTGATGATGCTGCCAATGCGGGTGTCCTGCACCAGGTCCATGTAGTTGGGCCGGGTCATCTTAGCCAAAACCTTGCCCACCCCCGCCCGCTGGGCGCTGAGGGCCATGAGCAGATTCTCCTCGTCCCGGTCGGTGAGGGACACGAAGGCGTCCGCCGCGAACACCCCCTCCTCCCGCAGGAGGTCGTTGTCCGTGCCGTCCCCCTCGATGATGAGAGTGTCCGGCAGCTCCGTAGAAAGGGTCAGGCATTTTTGGTGGTTCATCTCCACGATCTGGGACTTAATGCCCCGCTTTTTCAGCTCCCAGGCCAAATACATGGCCGAGCGGCTGCCTCCCAAAATGGACACCGCCTTTACCTTGGGCTGGGAGTGCCCCAGGCTGTGGAGCATGTGCTGTAACTGCCCCTTGGCGCCGATCATGTAGAGCTTATCCCCGATCTGCGGCACAAACGCGCCGTTGGGAATGACCATCTCCCCGTTTTGCACCGCCACGCAGAACAGCACCTTGGCCGGGTTGCGGCTGCTGAACTCACTGAGGGGCCGCCCCGCCACGCTGGTCTGGGCCGTCACATCGAAGCCGATCATGTCAATGCGCCCCCGGGCAAAGGGCTCCACGGAGAAGGCCGACGGCGTAGACACGATCCGTGCGATCTCCTGGGCGGCGGCCAGGTCGGGGTTAATGACCATGTCCAGGCCGATCTCCTTTTTCAGCATGTCCGCGTCCCGGCGGTACTCGGTGCTGCGGACCCGGGCGATGGTGTGCCCCGCCCCCAGCTTCTTGGCGATGAAGCAGCACAGCAGGTTCGTCTCGTCCATGTTGCTCACGGCAATGACCAGGTCCGCCGACTGGGCCCCGGCCTCCTTCAAAACGCTGATCGATGCGCCGTTTCCCTGGATACACATGACATCCAGGGCGTTTTCCGCCCGGTGCAGGGCCACGGGGCTGCTGTCTACCATGGTGATGTCGTGGTGCTCCCCGGCCAACTGGCTGGCGATGGCGTAGCCCACCTTTCCGTTTCCCACAATGATAATTTTCATTCTGTCTGTTCCTCCTTCGGTGCCGGAGCCGCCCGGCGGCAGGCCAGGCGCACACCGTTGTATTCCGCGCCCATAATCAGCACCTGCCCCGTCATATACAGCCACAAAAGCACCACAACGATGGTGGCAATGGAGCCGTACAACTCCGAATAGTGGGCCACCTGCTCCACATAATACGAAAACGCCACGCTCAGGGCCAGCCACGCGATCATGCTCAGCAGCACCCCCGGCACCACCTCCCGCAGCGGGCAGCGCCGACCCCGGGCCACCATGTTCAGCGGCACCAGCACCAGCAGCATGATCACCCCCAGCAGCACGAAACGCAGGTTCCCCCACAGGTCAATGAAGCTCTCCGGCATCGTAATGAGCCGCGCCGCGAAAGCCAGCGCCCGCCGACCCACGGTGGTGAGCACAATGCTGGCCGCAATGGTAACAATGAGCCACAAGGTAAAGAAAAAATTCCGCAGCGTCCCGCCGATCATGCTGGGCGGCTGGGACACGCCATAGGCCTTGCGCACCGAGTGCATCAGGCAGCTGGTGGCCCGCATGGGAAACCAAATGGAAAAGATCAGGCTAAACACCAAAAGCTGCCTGCTGGGGCTGGTGGACACATATTCTAAATAGCTGCGCATGATCCCCGCCACCTGGTCGGGCAAAATGCGGCTCATGGTCTCCATAAGCTCCTCAATGTCCAAATCCATAAGGCCCACCAGCGTACTGATGAAAATGAGCAGCGGAAAAATGGCAAACAGCAGATAGTAGGTCAGCGCCGCCCCGTCCCGGGCCACATCGTGTCCGTAGTATCGGTCAAACAGCTCCTTCACCATCGCCAGCGCCCGCTTTCCCGCCTTTTCCCGTTTCATGGCCGCACCCCCTTTCTGCAATGCTTTCATTTATCGTACTCAGCTTATGAAAAAGCCTCGCAGAGTTTGCCGCCCGCAGGCGGCAAATAATTCAAATCATTTTTCACCGCGACATGCGCGTGGGGAAAAATACCTCTCAGACTGCAAGTGTGGAATTTTGCCGCAAGGCGGCAAAATTATGCGCGTAGCAGGCTGCAAACCCCTTGGCAGAAAATTTCAAAAGAAATTTTCGCCAGTTTATGTATTATACCATATTCCAATTCTAAAATAAACCCCCTCTTCTCACGCCCGATTTTGTCACTTATCCGACCTATTTTGTCAAAATATATAAAATGGGTTTACAATTTTGGAAAAATTTTCCTATTGGCATCCTGCGGATTTTGTGGTAAAATATGCAAAGAAAATTTTTGCACAGACAAAGAGGGATTAAATATGGATAACTTGACGAAAATCGTTCGTACCGAGATCTCCCGGCAGTACAAGAGTGTGCGACAGTTTGCCCTTGCCGTAGGCATTCCCCTGTCCACCATCAACAGCGCCCTGCACAACGGCATCGGCGGTTCCTCTTTCGACACCGTCGTGCAGATCTGCAAGGTCCTGGGTATCAAGGCCCTGTCCGACGACTCCGCCTTCTACCTCACCGACGACACCCAGGAGCTGCTCACCCGCTATGCCCAGCTTGACAGCTATGGCCGCCACACCGTGGCCACCGTGCTGAAGGTGGAGGCCGAGCGCTGCCATGACGCGGCAGACACCTTCTCCGGCCAGGCAGCGGCCTACGGCGGCAGCTTCACCAGCGTGAACATGCCCGCCAAAAACGCGGCTGACGCCGCCGACGCTCTGCGTGTTCTCAAGGCCAGAGACAGCATGGAAAACAAAGAGTAAGAGGAAGGGATCGTTCCTATGACGGCCGCGCAGCGGAAGGCTCGCACCTTTTTGAAACAATTCCATCATCGGCCATTTACTGTTACAGATCTGGAAAAAGCCCTGCAAGCGCAGGGCTTTTCTCTCGTGGAGTTCAGTCGGCTCTCCAACTGTCGGGAGGTCAGCACCCTGCTCACCTCCCTGCAGCTGGTCACTTATGCCTCGGGCCTGTCCGCCTTCACCTATCAAGACGCGAATCTGCGCATCGTTTTCATACAGGAAAACCTGTCCCAGCAGGAGCAGATGATTTTGCTCAGCCACGAGCTGGGCCACATTCTCTGCGGCCATCTGGACCGTGCCCCCACCACCGGCCCCGGCTCCGGCGTCCTGGAGGAGCAGGAGGCCAACGACTTCTCCGCCTGCCTCATGCGCTATAATAAGACCTGCCGCCCCCGGCGTGCGGCCCTTTTGGTTGCCCTGACCCTGGCCGTCCTGGCCCTGGCCGCCGCAATCACGGTCAGCTCCGTGAACCGCGAAAATCCCACGGTCTACCTCACCGAGTCCGGCCAGTGCTACCACAAGGCCGCCTGCAAATACATCGTCGGCAAGACCAACACCACCGCCGTGCCCCTCCGCCAGGCCAAATCCTCCGGCTACGACCCCTGCACCTGGTGCTTTGGCCACAGCGGCACATAACATATTCGGAGTATGAATACCATGCACACCGACCCCGAAAAATGGGATTATGTCATCACCGGCAAGCCCTACGGCATCACGCGAATGGTGCTCGTGGGCATTATCGCCGGACTTTTCATCGTGCTGACCCTCGACCAGCTCCGGCCCGGCCCCCATAAAATGTCCTTCATCGCCCTGGCCTTCGGCGGCATAGCCACCCTCATGACCGTGATCATGAGGATGGGAATGTCCTTCCGCCCCCGCACCTTGCGCCAGTTTTTCCACTTCACCGACCAAACCGGCAAAAAATATGAAGCCCTCCTGGAGGGCACCCTAAACGACCCCGAGATCACCATCCTAATAACCCGCATCGATCACGCCCAAAAAGAAATCTAACCAAAAGGCGGCAGCTACGCTCCCGAAGCACAGCTGCCGTCTTTGTTTTTACCCCATTCACCCCACCGCACCTCTTAACCTCCGTAGGGGCGGACGCCCCTGTCCGCCCGCCCGGGCTTGCACCGCACCTCCATGCAAAAAAACATTACCACGGCCAGCAACCAAAGTCACCGGCCGTGGCGATCCGTACTCTTCAAAGGCTTCACCGCGCCCCTATTTCAATCTCACTTACTCGCCCTATGCACCCCATAAAAGAAATACCGTCCCAGTCCGTCGCCGAACACGCCGGTGTAGTGCTCCGACAGGCTCCAGCTCACGGTGCTGCAATACAGCGGGATCACGTTCCCCTTCTCCAGCAGCAGCCGCTCGGCGTCCTCCAGGTACGCGTCCCGGGCCTTTTGGTCGGCAGACACCGCCGCCACCCGCAGCAGCATGTCGTAGGCGCTGGAATAGAAGTTTGCATAGTTGTCCTCGCTGCCCTTGCGCCAGCTGTTGAGGAAGCCCGTGGCGTCGTTTCGGTCGCTGGTCACGCGCAAGGCGGCGATGGTGTATTCGCCCCGTGCCAAAGCCTGGTCGATCTGTGAAGCCGTGACGCCCTGCAAGGTCACATCCAGCCCCAGCTTCTCCTTCCAGGTCTTTTGCAGCAGCGCCGCCAGGGAATCGTTGATGCCGTCGGACTCATAGAGCATGGTCACCGTGCCCAGCTTCGCCAGGCCGCTGGCCGTGTAGCCCGCCTCCTTCATCAGCTCCTGGGCCGTCTCGCAGTTTTTCTCGTAGTTCTCGCTGTCGTTGTCTACGGCGGGTCCGTTGTCCCGGAACTGCCCACCCACGGTGCTCTTGATGCCCCAGGTCACAAGCCCCTCCGCCGCCGGATGGGTCCTCGCCCCCAGCAGCTCGGCAATGGCGCTGCGGTCAATGACCAGGCCCATGGCCCAACGCACATTTTCATTGCTGGTGAGGCTGGAGAGCTGGTTCAGCAACACAACACTGGTCTCGGGATAATAGTCCGGGGTCCAGCTGTCGATCTTCCTGGCAATAGCCTCCTCCGTCAGCCCCAGCACAAAGTCCACCTCGCCCTGGTCATAGAGGGAGTTGGCGGTCTGGGTGTCGGCGGTGAAGCGGAAAGTAATATTCTCCGGCCCCAGTCGGCGCTTGTCGTGATAGCCCTCCCGCTGGGTCAGGACCATGGTGTCCCCCTCCCAGGAGGACACGGCATAGGCCCCATTTGTGACCAGCGTAGCCGCGGACATGGACCAGTTCTCCACCCCCGCCGCCGCGCTCTGCACGGGCATAGTCGCCGCCGCCGTACACACGCTCTCCAGGAAATACGGGCACCGTCCGCTGAGCACCACCACAAAGGTCTCCTCGTCCGGGGCCGACACCTTCAGGGCACTGGCATCCCCGGCCCGGGCGGCGGTGTAACCGGCCACCATGTCCAGCAGCTTGGCGTTTTTGGAGCCCGTCTCCGGGGCCACCAGCCGCTTCCAGGCGTATACGAAGTCCTGGGCCGTGACCTTGCTGCCGTCGGACCAGGTGGCCGAGCGCAGCTTAAAGGTGTAAGTCTCCTGCCCCTCGGCGGTTGCGTCCACCTGGTAGCTGTGGGCCATGCCGTTGGTGGCCGCCGCGCCGCCGCTGCCGTCGGACTGCAGCTTCATGAGGTTTTCAAACAGGTGGCTCACCACGGTCTTTTCCTCGTCCGTGTCCGCCAGGGCCGGATCCAGGGTGGCCGGCACGCTGCCAAAGCCCACCCGGAACGACAGTGCCTCCACCCGGCTGCACCCTGCCAGCAGCCCCGCCGCCATGACCGCAGCCAGCAGCAGCGCCGCATATCGCTTCAGTTTGTTCATAAGCTAACTCCTTATTTTAAGTGCCCAAACCGTTCACTTCTTTTCCGGCACCACATGTCCGTTTTCCTCCACCGTGGCGGGGATGATCTGGCTGTGGGTGTTCCGGGCGATGTCGTCCAGCCGCATCCGGCTGGGAAAATCCGACAGCAGCGTGTAGGCCGCACCATGGCGTTTGGCCCGTCCCGTGCGCCCAATGCGGTGGATGTAATACTCGTTCTCGTCCGGCACATCGTAGTTGAACACCGCGTCCACATCGTCCACATCAATGCCCCGGGCCGCCACATCCGTGGCCACGAACACATGGAGCTTGCCCTCCCGGAACAGGGCCATCACCGCCTCCCGCTTGCGCTGGGGGATGTCCCCGTGGATGCACTGGGCGTCCAGCCCCCGCATTTGCAGGAACTTGGTCAGCCGCTCCGTGGACCCCTTGGTGTTGCAGAAGCACATGACCCGCTCCAGGTTCTCCCCGGCGATAATGCGGGCAATGGTGTCCACCTTTTGGTCCGAGGCCACCTCCAGCCGGTACTGCAAAATGTCGGGCTTATTCTCCTTGGTAGCCTGCACGGTGATCTCCTCCGGGTCCCGCTGATAGACCCACGAAATGTCCATCACTTCCCGGGAAATGGTGGCCGAGAACATGCCCATGTTCTTGCGGTTGGGTATCTTGTCCAGTATCCGCGTCACATCGTGGATAAAGCCCATGTCCAGCATCCGGTCGGCCTCGTCCAGCACCACCGTCTGCACCTCCTTTACCGAAACGGTGCGGCGCTTCATGTGGTCAGACAGCCGCCCCGGGGTCGCCACCACGATCTGGGGCTTGCGTTTGAGGGCGTTGATCTGCTTGCCGATGGGCTCGCCGCCGTACAGGCACACCACCCGCAGCCCCTCGTGGCACACGGCCACCTCCCGCAGCTCCTGGGTGATCTGCATAGCCAGCTCCCGGGTGGGAGCCAGGATCAGCGCCTGCACCGCCTCGCTCTCCCGATCGATCCGCTCAATGATGGGCAGCCCGAAGGCCATGGTCTTGCCCGTGCCCGTAGGCGCCTTGGCAATGACATCCTTCCCCGCCAGCATTGGCGGAATGCACCCGGCCTGCACCGGCGTAGAAATGGTATATCCCTTGTTCCGAATAGCGCGCATCGTCGCCTCCGACAGCCCAAAACTATCAAAAGCCACGCCCTGTGTAATGTCCATACGATCTTCCTCTTTTTAGCTCATAAAATTTCAATTTCCATTTTACCACAACTGTCAACCAAAGAAAAGCCCAAACTCCTCCACGAGCCGCCATGAAAAACACAATGTCATTGCGAGGCCAGTGCGCACACTGGCTGTGGCAATCCGCACCCCCACGCAAAAGAGGCGGCACCGGGTGGGGTGCCGCCTTTGGGTTGCTACTTGTTTTATTGCTTTTCATTCTGCCTGTATCACTTCAGCACGGTGCCGTCGGCGAGGGTGATGGTGTAGCCGTTGAAGTTTATGGTGCCATTATTGGTGAGGCTGGTGAGGGCGCAGTTGCCGGTGAGGGTCCAGGTGCAGCCGCTGCCGATGGTGACCACGGCGTTATTGCTGACGGCGGTGCCGCCCTGGGCGTTCTCCACGATGTTCACGGTGCCGGTGAAGCTGCTGCCGTTTTGCAGGGTCATGTTCAGGGTGGAAATGGTGTCCACCACGATGTTGCCGGTGAGGGTCTGGCTGTCGGCGGTGAACTCCACCTGTGCGCCGTTGCTGCCGGCGGTGCCCCAGCCGTGGCTGGCGGAGTTGCCTACCACCCGCAGAAGCGCGCCGTCCGCGTCCTCATTTTTCACCGACACGCCGCTGAGGGTCAGCACGCAGTGGGTGTTGGTCACATAGAACATGTCGCCGTTCTTGGCCGTCAGGCTGCCGCCGGTCATGGAGAAGGTGGAGGTGCCCACATCCGCGTCGCCGCTCATGGACTGGTAGATCATCACATTGTGTACATTCTCGTCGGAGCTGGTGCCCTTGGTGTCGCTCATGTTGCCGGTGACGGCGCAATTCTCCAGGTTGATGGAGTTCTTGCCCTCGATGACCAAAGCCTCGGAATTGTTGGCGGTGAGGGTGGCATTTTTCACGGTGATGTCGGCGGTGGAGTAGACGGCGGGAGAGTTATAGCCATTGGAGGTGTAGCTGCCGCCATCCACATTCACGGTGCCGCCGCCCCGGTCGGAACGGATGGCTGCGGAGGAATTACCGGAGGTGTTCACGGTGAGGTTGCTGGCGTTAGTGGTGCCGCCGCCGGTGGTCTGGAGGCCGCCGGAGTTATCGGCGGTGGTGGTGATGGTGGAATCGGAGATGTTCACAGTGGTGCCGCTGCCGTAGCTGAAGACACCGTTGCCGTTCTGAGCGGAGGAGGTGACGGTGGCGTTTTTGATGGTCACGGTGGCGCCATTGGTAGCCAGGAGGGCGGCGTTGACGCCGTAGAAGTCGCCGTTTTCCGTGTTGGAGGTGGCGCCGCCGGACTTATCCACGGTGATGCCGTCCAGGGTCACGGTGGCGCCGTCCACGCGCAGGGCGTTCTCATCGTCGCCGGTAGAGGTGTAGGTGGTGTCGGAGTAGGTGCCATCGGCGCTGATGGTGTTGGCGCTGGTGCCCTGGTCCACAGAACCGCTGCCGGAGCTGGTGGAAACCACCGTCACAGCGGTGGCCTTGCCGCTGTCGTCGAAGGTCACCTGGAGCACATCGCCCACGGACAGGTCTGAGGCGGAAACGGTCTCGCTGTTTTTGGTGATGGTGGCGGCGGAGATGTCTACCGTGGCGGTCTCACCGCTGGCGGTGAAGCTGCTGCCGCCGGGGCCGCCCTGGCCGGGCTGCTCGCCATCAGGCATTTCGGGAGGCGTGCCGCCGGACTGGCTGTCGTCACCGTCAGGCTTTTCCGGGGGTGTGCCGGAGGGCTGGGTACTGCTGTCACCGCTGGGCAGCTCCGGGGGCTGCTGGGCGCTTTGGCTGCTGTCATCGGAGCCATCGAGCTTCTCGGGAGGTGTGCCGGAGGGCTGGGTGTCGGAGCTGTCGTCACCGGGCATTTCCGGGGGCTGCTGACCGTCGGAGCCGGAGGGTCCGCCGGACTGGGAAAGCTCGCCCAGAGCCAGGGCGACGGAGCTGCCATCCAAGGCGGTCACCTGACCGGTAATGGTCTGCCCTGCGTATTCGGTGTTCCTCTTCGCGCCGCAGGCCGCCAGGGAAAGCACCAGGGCCAGCGCACACAAAATGGATAGAAGTTTTTTCATGGGTATGACCTCCTTTATATAAAAGCTTTGAAATCGTTGCGTGTGTTTCTCTTGCTATGCCTGCATCCTACCGCCGATTCCTAAAAGCGAACTTAAAAAAGGAAAAATAAATAAAATTTTTTCAACCTCACGATCATCACCCATCCGTAGGGGACGATGCCCACATCGGTCCGCCCCTCACACTCCTTGTCATGCACCCGTAGGGGCGACCCTTGCGGTCGCCCGCCCCACCGCACTACTTGTAGCAGTCCGTAGGGGGCGGCGTCCCCGACGCCCCGTCTACCGCACCCCTTGATACGCCTCCGTAGGGCGGGGTGCCCCCACCCCGCCGCCCCGGACTTGCACCGCACCCCATGTAAAAAACCATGTCATTGCGAGGCCAGTGACCGATGTCACTGGCCGTGGCAATCCGTAACCCCAAAGGCTCCCCTGCGCATAAGGGGAGCTGTCCGCGAAGCGGACTGAGGGGTCGTCCCCCACCGCACCCCTTGCAACGCGCCAAATCAAAGGCCCCCTTGCCTAAAAGGGGCTGTCACGGCGAAGCCGTGACTGAGGGGTCGCCCTCCGCACCCCTTGTTCCTCAAATGCCTCCGGCGGCTCCCTTTCTTTCACCAGCGAAAGAAAGGGAGGAAAGAACGCCGCCAAAACCAATGGTTTTGGATTCCTTGCGCGGGCGTGGTGCGGAAAGTATCGGGACCTTTCACCCCCGCGAATAAAACGCAGCAAACTCGCCCCGTGCTTTCGCACCGTCCCTGCGTCTATTTGCCGCGACGCGCTCCGCGCCTGTGCTACCTGTCCAAACAGGGAAAACCTCTGCGCCTACCGCCCGGCGCGATGTGGGCATCGCGTCCTACGAAGTTCTATCGGTAAACGGTGCGTAGGGCGGGGCGCCCTCACCCCGCCGCTTGCTGCCCACCGCACCTCTTGTTCACCCTCATCTTTCCCCTCTCCCCTTTCCCCTCCCCTCTTCCAAAAAAACAGCGGCGCCCTCCCGGGCGCCGCCTTTACCAATTCTATCCAATTCCTCACTCCCGGCACGGCACATGCCAAATGTCCCTGGCATAGTCCCGCACAGCCCGGTCGGCGGCAAAAACGCCGCTGCGGGCAATGTTGTGCAGGCTGATCCCGTTCCACTTCTCCCGCTCGCCGTAAGTCTCGATCATCCGCCGCCCAGCGTCGCAGTAGGACACAAAGTCCGCCAAAAGCAAATACTGGTCCGCCGGGCAGTCGCCGCCAAAGAGCAGCCGCCGGTAAATATCCTCGTAGCTGACCCCATCCCGGAAGCCGTCCCGAATACCGTCCAGCACCCGCCGCAGCACCGGGTCCCGGTCGTACAGCAGCTTGGGCTCGTAGTGCCGCGACAGGGCCGCCGCCTCCTCTGCCTTCAGGCCGAAGAGGAAAATGTTCTTGTCCCCCAGCACCTGGTGCATCTCCACATTGGCCCCGTCCAGGGTACCGATGGTCACGGCGCCGTTCATCATGAACTTCATGTTGCCCGTGCCGCTGGCCTCCTTCCCGGCGGTGGAGATCTGCTGCGAAACCTCGCTGGCAGGTATCAGCGCCTCGGCCATGGACACCCGGTAATTCTCCAAAAACGCCACCTGGAGCCGATCTTTGCAGATGGGATCGTGATTGATCTGATCGGCCAGGGAGCCGATGAGCCGAATGATCCGCTTCGCCACGGCATACCCCGGAGCCGCCTTGGCCCCAAAGAGGAAGGTCTGGGGCCGGAAGTCCATGTTGGGGTCGTCCTGCAAACGCTGATACAGATACAAAATGTGCATCACATTCAAAAGCTGCCGCTTGTACTCGTGCAGCCGCTTCACCTGCACATTGAACACCGCGTCCGTGTTCAGCGTCACCCCCTGCTGCCGCTTGGCCCAGCGGGCAAACCGTGCCTTGTTCTCCTTTTTAATTTCCTCCAACCGGCGAAGCACCGCGGCGTCATCCGCATAAGCGTCCAGCTTCCCCATCTCCTCCGGGTGCAGCAAATACCCGTCCCCTATAAGGTCGCAAATGAGCCCATGAAGCCCCGGATTCACCTGGCCGAGCCACCGCCGGTGGTCCACGCCGTTGGTCACATTGTGAAACTGCTCCGGGCACATCTGGCAGGCATCCCGAAACACATCCTTGCGCAAAATTTCCGAGTGCAGAGCTGACACGCCGTTGACACTCATGCCCCCGGCAATGCAGAGATTCGCCATCCGCACGCCGCCGTCCCAAATAATAGCCAGCTTCTCGGTCTTGGCCGAGTCGTGATAAAAGTCCTCCACCTGCCTCTGCCAGCGGTGGGCGATTTCCACAATGATCTGCCAGATCCGGGGCAGCAGCGTCTCAAACAGCGTCTGGGGCCAGCACTCCAGGGCCTCGGCCAGCACTGTGTGGTTGGTGTAGGCCACGCTGTTTTTGGTAATTTCCCACGCTTCGTCCCAGCCCATGCCCGCGTCGTCCATGAAAATGCGCATCAGCTCCGGGATGACCAGGGCCGGGTGGGTGTCGTTGATCTGAATGACATTCTTCTCGTGGAAATTCCGCAGCGTGCCGTATACCTCCAGGTGCTTGCGGGTGATGGACTGAATGGTCGCCGACACGAAGAAATACTGCTGCTTCAGCCGCAGCGACTTCCCCTCGTAGTGGTTGTCCTCCGGGTACAAAATTTTGCTGATGGCATCGGCCATGGTGCGCTCCTCGCTGGCCTGGAGATACTGCCCCTGGCTGAAAAGCTGCATATCCACGCTCTTGGGGCTTCGGGCCTGCCAGAGCCGCAGGGTGTTCACATGGTCGGTTTCATACCCCGCGATCTCCATGTCGCAGGGCACGGCCAAAACCCGCGTGTAGTCCTCGTGGACCACCATCAGCTGCCCCCCGTCCCACCTGGTGCGCACGGTGCCGCCGAAGTGCACCTCCTCCGCATCCTGGGGCCGGGGCAGCAGCCACGCGCCGCCCACATCCAGCCAGTCATCGGGCAGCTCCACCTGCTGGCCCTCCACGATCTTCTGCTTGAAAATGCCCAGCTCATAGCAGATAGAGTAGCCCGTGGCGGGAATTTCCAGGGTGGTCATGCTGTCTAAATAGCAGGCGGCCAGGCGGCCCAGGCCGCCATTTCCCAGCCCCGCGTCCGGCTCCCGCTCGAAAAGATCCGCCGCCTTGAAGCCCAGCTCCTCCACCGCTTGGGTCAGCGGCTCTATGAGCTCCAGATTGTAGGCATTTTTCAGCAGGCTCCGCCCCATGAGAAACTCCAGCGACAGATAGTGTACCTGTCGCTGCTGGCGCGCATCCCGCTCCTCCCGGGTGGTGACGCCCCGCTCGGCCATGCAGTCCCGCAGGACCATAGCGCAGGCCCGGAGCATGTCTCCGTCTCCCGCCTGCTGGGGCGAGCAGCCGCAGTTGATGCGCAGCCGCTGGGTAATGGCTTCTTTCAGTGCTTCCTTGGTCATTTGGTTCTCCTTGTCGTTCCCGTAATGTGCCGGTACAGCGCCTCGTAAGCCCCGGCGCTGGCGTCCCAGCTAAAGTTGTCGGTCATGCCGCGCTTCTGCACCCGGCGGAACCGGTGCATATCCGTGCGGTACATCTCCACCGCCTGCGAAATGACATACTGCATATCAAAGGCGCTGTAATCGGCGAAAACAAACCCGTTCCCGTCCTCCTGCCCCATCTGGCAGGAGCGCACGGTGTCGGCCAATCCCCCGGTCTGCCGCACGATGGGCACCGCGCCGTAACGCATAGCGATCATCTGCGAAAGCCCGCAGGGCTCGGACCGCGACGGCATCAAAAACAGGTCGCTCCCCGCGTAAATGCGGTGGGCCAGCGCCTCATTATACCCAATGTAGGCGCACAGCCGCCCCTTGTATCGGTTCTCCGCATAGCGGAAAAAGTCTTCATACTGCCCATCGCCGCTGCCCAGCACCACCATCTGGCACCCGGTCTGCATCACAACATCAAAGCTTTCACATATCAGGTCAATGCCCTTGTGCCCCACCAGCCGGCTGACAACAGAAATAAGCGGCACATCGCTCTGCACCTGGAGCCCCAGCTCCTGCTGCAAAGTCTTCTTGCAGTCCGCCTTGCCCCGCAGCCGCTGGGCGGAGTAGTGTGCTGCCAGCTCCGGGTCGGTATTGGGGTCAAACACGGCGGTGTCAATGCCGTTCACAATGCCGCTAAAGCGCTCCCCGCACCGCTGCACCACCGTCTCCATGCCCTCGGCGTATGCGCTTTGGTGCAGCTGCCGGGCGTAGGTGGGGCTCACGGTGGTCACGGCGTCGGCGCAGAGCATGGCGCCCTTCATCAGGTTCACGCACCCGTCCATTTGCAGCGTGCCGCCCTCGTACCAGCCCCGGTCCAGGCCAAACAGGTCCTCCACCGTCTCCACGCCGAACTTCCCCTGATACTCCACATTGTGAATGGTGAACACCGTGCGAATGCTCCGCAGCGCGTCCCACCGCCCCAGCAGGTCCTGCCGGTAAATAGGCACCAGAGCCGTCTGCCAGTCGTTGCAGTGAATGACCTCCGGCATCTCGTCCAGCAGCGGCAAAAGGTCCATCACCGCCCGGGAGAAGAAGCCGAACCGCTCCCCGTCGTCCCCCTCGCCATAGAGGCGGCCCCGGGCAAAATAGTGCTCGTTGTCCACAAAATACCATTTCACGCCCCGGTGCTCCAGCGAAAACAGCCCGCAGTATTCGTGCCGCCACGCCAGGTCCACATAAATATGCTTGCGGAAGGTCATCTGCTGGCGCCACTTGGGTGCAATGGTGTTATACAGCGGCAAGATCACCGCCACCTTGTGCCCCCGCCGCGCCAGCGCCGCCGGAAGGCTCCCGGATACATCCGCCAGGCCGCCGGTCTTGCAGAAGGGGGCGGCCTCCCCCGTCACATAAAGAATGTTCATGATACCTCCGCGCCCTTTCCAAGCACCATGGGGTACTTTTCCGTGCCCTCCAGGTGTACATTCACGCCCACCTTCACATCCTTGTCGGCGATAACATGGCGCAGCCGTGCCCCCTTGGACACCACCGTGTCCTTAAAGAGGATGCAGCCCTCCACCGCCGCGCCCTTTTCCACCCGGACGCCCCGGCTGAGAATGGAGTCCCGCACGCTTCCCTGGATGTCGCACCCGTCGTCCACCAGCGAGTTCACGCACCCGCCCTGTGGGTCCATATAGGTGGACGCTGCGTCGTTTTCCTTGGCATAAACAGGCCGCTCCGGGCAGAACAGGTCCGCCCGCACCGCCGGGTCCAAAAGTCGCATGCTGCTCTCATAGTACCCCGCCACATCGGTGATATGGGCGGCGAACCCGTGAAACACATACCCGTGGATGTGCATTTCCTCCGTCAGCCCCTGGAGCACATACTCCTGGAAGCTGTATTCGTTCCGGCTGACGAACCGCTCCACCAGGGATAAAAGCAGCTCCGTCCGCAGCAGGAAAATTTGCAGGCAGCGCTTGCCCTCATGCAGGTTTTCCACCACCTCCCTTACCCGACCCGTCTCGTCCATGTTCAGATACAGCCCGTCCCCGGTGGACGGGGCGCACACCGCCGTCACATCGGCCCCGGTCTCCAAATGCGCCTCCAGCACTGCTTTTAAGTCAATGTTCAGCGCCACATCGCTGTCGGCCAAAACCACATACTCCTGCCGAATGTGCCGCAGGTAATCCTTCACCACATCCAGCGCCTCCAGCTTGCCCCGGAAGCGTCCGTTGCCGCGGGCGCTGTTGTAGGCGAACACAGGCAGCAGCGTCAGCCCGCCGAAGCTCCGGGAGAGGTCCCAGCTCTTGCCGCTGCGCAGATGGTCCATCATGCTCTGGCACTTGCCGTGCATAATGACCCCCACATCCCGAATGCCCGCGTTGACCATGTCCGAGAGAATGAAGTCCACCATCCGGTAAGACCCCCCAAAGGGCACCGACCCGTGGATGCGGGGCTCCGTCAGCTCCCGCAGTCCGTTGGACTTTTCATAAGAGAATATGATGCCGTGCATTCCGTTCATGCCTGCTTCCCCTCCTGTCCGTGTGTTTTGTCCAGCATGGCCCCGGCGGGTACGGTCTCTCCCGCCGCCGCCTGGGTGCCGGGCCCCAGCACCGCCACGCCCCATTTGTCCGGGTCTGCGGCGGTCTCCGGCCCTGCGCCCACATGGGCCCCTTCGCCCACCAGGCTTCCCTCGCCCAAAATGGCGTATTCCACCCTCGCGCCCTTCTTCACCACCGCGCCGGGCATGAGCACGGAGTAGGCGACCTCCGCCCCCTCCTCCACCACGGCGTTGTAGCTGAGCACGGTGTTTTTCACTTCTCCGCGAATGTCGCAGCCCTTGGCCACGGCGCAGTTGCCCACATCGGCCCCCGGCGCGAAATAGGCCGGCGGGCACGAGGGCGTGCGGCTGTAAATGGGCCACCGCTTATCCAGCAGATTCAGCCCCGACCCCGGCGAGAGCATATCCATATTCGCGTCCCACAGGGAGTCCAGTGTGCCCACATCCTTCCAGTACCCCTCGAAGCGGTAGGCAACCATTTTCTCCCCCGCGTTCAGCATAGCCGGGATAACATTCTTCCCGAAGTCGTTGGAGGATTCCGGGTCCGCCTCGTCCCGCAGCAGATACTCCCGCAGCTTTTTCCAGGTGAAGATGTAAATGCCCATAGACGCCAGATTGCTTTTCGGCTGCGCGGGCTTTTCCTCAAATTCCGTGATAATATCCTGTTCGTCCACATTCATAATGCCGAACCGGCTGGCCTCCTGCCAGGGCACCTCCATCACGGAGATGGTGCAGTCAGCCCCGGCCATCTTGTGCCGCCGCAGCATTTTGGAGTAGTCCATTTTATAGATATGGTCGCCGGAGAGCACCGCCACATAGTCCGGGTCGTAGAGGTCCACGAACCCGATGTTCTGATAAATGGCGTTGGCCGTGCCCTTGTACCACCCGGCCCCGGTGTTGCTCTGGTAGGGGGGCAGGATATGTACGCCGCCGTCCATGCGGTCCAGCTCCCAGGGCTGGCCGCTGCCGATGTAGCTGTTCAGCTCCAGGGGCCGGTACTGGGTCAGCACGCCCACGGTGTCGATGCCGGAGTTGGTGCAGTTGGAGAGGGGAAAGTCAATAATGCGGAATTTCCCTCCAAAGGGCACGGCGGGCTTGGCCATGTCCCCGGTGAGGACATAGAGCCGGCTGCCCTGGCCCCCGGCCAGCAGCATAGCGATACATTCTTTTTTCACGGATGATCCGCTCCTTTCTCCTGCTTATAGTTTCCCTCACCCCGGAGATACACCGCCCCCAGAGCCGGGATGCGCACCCGAATGGAGACTTCCCGCCCATGGGACGGCACTTCCTCCACCGGGATCGTTCCTGCATTCACCACACCGCTGCCGCCCCACCGGGCCTCGTCGGTGTTGAAAACCTCTCTGTATTCCGCCTTTTCCGGCACGCCGAAGCGGTAATTCTCCTGCGCCACCGGGGAAAAGTTCACCGCGCAGACGATCTCCCGCCCCGCCCGGTCCCGCCGGAGGAATACCAAAATGTTGTTGCTGTTGTCGTCCGGCACCAGCCAGGAAAAGCCGTCCCAGTCCCTGTCGTTTTCCCACAGGGGCGGGTTTTCTTTGTAAAATAAGTTCAGCGCCCGGATGCACGCATGGGCCGCCTTTACCGCCGGGTCCTGCAAAACGCCCCAGTCCAGCTCTCCCGCAAAGTCCCATTCCTTCCACTGGGGCAGCTCCCCGCCCATAAACAGCAGCTTGCACCCCGGGTGGGCCAGCATGTAGGCCAAAAATCCCTTGACCCCCGCCAATTGCATGGGCTCGTCCCCGGGCATCTTGCCCCGAAGCGACCCTTTCATGTGTACCACCTCGTCGTGGGAGATGGGCAGCACGAACCGCTCCGAAAAGGCGTAAACCAGCGGAAATGTCACATCCTTGTGGTGGTGCTGGCGGAAATAGGGGTCCATTTTCAGGTAGTGGCACAGGTCGTTCATCCACCCCATGTTCCACTTCAGGTCAAAGCCCAGGCCCTCTTGCCCCGTCACATGGGGCCAGGCGGTAGACTCCTCCGCGATCATCAGCGCCCCGGGCCTCTCCCGGTGGACGGTGCTATTCAGAAGCCGCAAAAATTCCACCGCCTCCAGATTCTCCCGCCCGCCGTTTTGATTCCTGCGCCAGCGGGTGCGCCCATAGTCCAGATACAGCATTGACGCCACCGCGTCCACCCGCAGCCCGTCCATGTGATACTCCCGCAGCCACCACAGGGCGGACGAGAGAAGAAAGCTCCTGACTTCGCCCTTTCCGTAGTCAAAAACCCTTGTCCCCCAGCCGTCATGCTCCCATTTCAGCGGGTCCGCGTATTCATAGAGACAAGTGCCGTCAAATTTATAAAGCCCCTGTTCGTCCTTGCAGAAGTGGGCCGGGACCCAGTCCAAAAACACCGCCAGCCCCGCCCGGTGGAGCCTGTCTACCAAATACTTAAAGTCCCGGGGCGTCCCGTACCGGGAGGTGGGGGCGAAATAGCCCGTACACTGATACCCCCAGGAGGCGTCCAGCGGGTACTCCGTCACCGGCATCAGCTCCACCGCCGTGTAGCCCATGTCCGCCACATACTCCGCCAGCTCGTCCGCCATTTTGCGGTAGTCAAAGGGGCTGCCGTCCTCATACCGCCGCCAGGAGCCCAAATGCACCTCATAAATATTGAGGGGCCGCTCCAAAAGCGGTTTTTCTATTAAACTCTCCTGCCAGGAACCGTCCTGCCAGTCATAGTCCAGCGGCGCAATTTTGCTGTCCGTCTGAGGCCGGGTAGAGGTGTGGAACGCATAAGGGTCGGCCTTCCACACGGTTTTCCCGTCCGCCTGGGTCACGCAGAATTTATAGCTGTCGTAGACCTTTGCGTTCTCCACGGCACACTCCCACACGCCGTCCGAGCAGACCATTTCCACAGGCTCCC
Organism: Clostridium sp. CAG:413; assembly: GCA_963650985.1. Classification (GTDB taxonomy): domain Bacteria; phylum Bacillota; class Clostridia; order Oscillospirales; family Oscillospiraceae; genus Vescimonas. The sequence goes on along the minus strand of CAVJNL010000003.1, from coordinate 7,086 downwards.
ACCCGGAGAAATCCCCCGCCAGGCCCACCGCCCGGGCGTGGGGGGCCCACAGGCGGAAGCGGTAGCCCTTCTCCGCCGGGTGCGCGCCGAACCACTCCGCCGCCGCGCCCCAGGTGCCGCCGAAAAACGCCGCTCTGTCCACCGCTCTCGCCTCCTCCATTTCTCAAAATTCTACCACGCTCCCCGGCGTTATTTTGCCGAAAACCGTCCTGTTTTTCTTTCCAACAGTTTACCGCACTTCCCTCTCTGCGTCAAGAAATGCGCGGCAGCGACGACCGCCCCCATAAAAAGGCAGTCGCCGCTGCATATTTCATTCTTCCTCCTGCTGCACAGCCGCCGCAGCGCCGCCCAGACCGAAGTCCTCGGCCACGCTCCCGCCGTCCCGCCGGAGCATCTGCTCCATCACGCGGATGTCGCTGTCCACATCCATGGCGTCGGACTGGTAAAGCTGGTCCAGCTGGTGCTCAAACCCCGCCACGATCTTGTCCATAGTGTCGGCAATGCGCTGCTTGGCCTGGGACACATTCTCCCCGCTGACGCCGGACTCCTCAAAGTCGGCATAGCTGTCCAGCAGCTTCTGCGTGGTGGGCAGGTAATAGTTGAGGAAGGTCGCCGCCTTGGGCTTCTTCTCCGGTTCCTCCTCCACAATGCGGAAGATCTTCCCCGCCAGCTCCTCCAGCCGGTCGATCTTGGCGCTGATAACAGGGTCGGCAATGCGGTCGTTGGCGTGACGGATGTCCCGCAGCTGGCCGCTGTACCCCTCCTCAGCCTCCGCCGGAGCCGCCTGCGCCGCCGCTGCCTGTTCCTCCAGGTCCTCGGCAGCCTCAAAGGTGCGCACCAGCACACCCCGGCTCAGGTCCAGATAGGCTTCCTTACCCCAGTAGCCCTTCTGCACCATCTGCTCCAGGTCATTCTCCACCCGCCGGGGCGACACATCCGCCGCCGCAGCAAACTGAGAGATGGACACCGTCTCCTTCTTCCCGGCAATGGCCTGGTACTTGGCATACCGCCGCAGCCGCCGCCGCATCCAGTGGCTGCCCAGCAGCAGCCCCAAGCCCCCGGCCGTAATGCCCATGGGGACGAACACTTCCTCCAAAAACCAAGCCCAGTGGCCGTCTTGCAGGAAAAACAGGTTGTCACTGGCCGTGCCAAACAGCGCGACGGCTCCGATAATAGTCACAAAGACTCCAATAGTCCGCAGCACATTCGCGTTGCCGTCCGACACCTTCGGCGTCCGGCGCAGGATGCTGCTCTTGCTCTTTTGGGTCTGCCCGGCGGCAGAGTCGGCCTTTTTCTCCGCACTCCCTGCGGTGGCGGTGCTCCGCACAGTGCTCTCCGTCTGCGCCGTGATGATGGTCGGCTGCGCGCCATTGCGGGGCCGTCTGCGCTTGCCGTCCGAGAGCTTAGAGAGGAGGGCGATCAGCCCCACAGGCCACGCCACGGCAAACAGAAAGACGATAAGAAGCCACGACCAGACCTCGTTTTTGTCCGGCTTGTTGGGCTGACTGGTGTTTCTGCTTTCGGCCATGGTGCGTCTCCTCCTGTGCAAAGTGCCTCGCGATTTTTTGATTCTTATATTTTACTCTTTTTCCTCCCCTTCGTCAAGAAACGCCGCCCATTCTTTGCAAAAAACAGGCGACCGGTCCCCCAGCCGCCTGCAATATCCATTTTTTATTTGCCGCGTCGGGTGTAAATCCTCGCCAGTCCGCCCTCGGCAGTCTCCCGATACCGCTGGTTCATGTCCAGCCCCGTGTAATACATGCTTTTCAGCACCATGTCGTAGCTGATGTTCCGGGTCCCGGTAAGGAAGTAAGCGATATTGGCCGAGTTGATGGCCCGCATGGCCGCCACGGCGTTGCGCTCGATGCACGGCACCTGCACCAGCCCGCAGATGGGGTCACAGGTGAGGCCCAAGTGGTGCTCCAAAGACACCTCCGCCGCGTACTCGATCTGACGGATGTTGTACCCGAACGCCTGGCAGGCAGCAGCCGCCGCCATGGAGCAGGCCACGCCCACCTCCGCCTGGCAGCCGCACTCCGCCCCGGAGACCGAGGCGTTCCGCTTGGCCAGCTCGCCGAAAAGTCCCGCCACGCCCAGCGCGTGGGCGATGTCCATGTCCGACAGATTCCGCTTGTCCTTAAAATAGTACAGCACCGCCGGCAGCACGCCGCAGGCCCCGCAGGTAGGCGCCGTAACGATGGTCCCGTTGTCGGCGTTCTGCTCGCTGACGGCGTAGGCATAGGAGCACACCTTCTGGCACTCCACCAGCTCCGGGTGCTTGGTCTCCACAATGTGGTCGTGCATATACTTGGCCTTGCGCTGGATGTGCAGCCCCCCGGGCAGCTCCCCGGTGCGCGACAAGCCCTCCTCCACAGAGCGCTTCATTACATGCCACACACCAATGAGATAGCCCCAAATGTCCGGCCCCTCGTTTATTTCTATGTATTCCACCAGGTCCACATAGCGATACTGACAAAACTGCAAAATCTCCGCAAAGGAGTTCTCCATGTAGATCTCCTCTCCGGACTGCCCTTCCTCCCGGCCCTCGATCTCAATGTCGCCGCCGCCGACGCTCTCCACGCGGATGCGCCCCAGCTCCTTGCCCTCCCGCCAGGCAATAAGGTCCAAAGTGTTGGGATGCTTCAGGCCCCGGGGGTCCTCGTCAGAGAAAATGACCTCCGCCTCGATAGGCGCAAAAGCGTCCCGCAAAGCCCGGTCAGTGCCGTGGCCCCGGCCCGTTTTAGAGAGCGAACCATACAAAATCGCCTGAAATTTATCCGCCTCCGGGTGCTCCCCCCGGAACAAAACCGCCGCCCGTGCCGGCCCCATAGTGTGGGAGCTGGACGGCCCCGTACCTATTTTATAAATGTCACGAATGGATCGCATATCGCCTCTCCCTTCCTTATATAAAACTCCCGCAGCCGGGCCCCGAATTCCTCCGTCCCTGCCGCGCACCCTGCTTCTTGCTCATTATAAATTATACCACCCCCGCCCCACAATAGCAAGTCCCCCTTCCCCAAATAACAGGTCTTTCATACTACCCACCGTAGGGGCCGATGCCCACATCGGCCCGCACCCGGCACACCTTGCGACGCGTCCGTAGGGCGGGGTGCCCTCACCCCGCCGCCCGACAACCACTGCACCATCGCGGCGGCGTGGGGGCACGCCGCCCTACGCAAAATCGGGCACTTTTTGCGTAGGGGCGGCCCTTGCGGTCGCCCGCCTCCCGCACTCCTTGTAACCCTCCGTAGGGGCGGACGCCCCTGTCCGCCCGCCGGACTTGCACCGCACCTCTTGAAATCCGCACGGCGGGCTACCCTCACCCCGCCGCGTATTACCCAACGCACTCTTTATATTAAGTCTGTATATAACCTCCGCTTTCCGAGGAAATGCTCTAAAAAGCCTCGCAGAGTTTGCCGCCCGCAGGCGGCAAAGTATTCAAATCATTTTTCACCGCGACATGTGCGTTGGGAAAAATACTTTTCAGACTGCAAGTGTGGAATTTTTGCGCCCAGTGCAAAAATTATGCGCGCAGCAGACTGCAAGCCTTATGGCAGAAAAATCGGAGATTTTTCGCCAGCTTTAGTCTTCCTCCACCCCCACAATATAAATCTCATACGCCCGTCCCCCCGGCACGCAGGTGCATAAATACAGCGCCGCCCGGGGCAGCTCCCCCTCCTTGGCCCGGATCCCGCAGTCGCTCCACCCGGTGGTCACGAACCGACATCGGTATTCCCGCCCGTCCACCGTCACCGCGTCCCCCGGCTCGATGTTCCACAGTCCGCGAAACTCCTGCCCCGCGTGGTCCAAAATGTACGGCCCGTACCAGGCCGCCACCCCGGGCCGGTCCACGATGTCCTGAAGCTGCTGCGAGGTCGCCAGCACCACCCGTCGGCACTCCACCTCAATGCCGCAGGCGGGCACCGTCAGCGCCGCCGGCTCCCGCAGCACCCGCGCCTCCCGGGCCAGCCACCCCGCCGCCACCGCCGCCAGCAGCAGCCCAAACAGCCGCACCCGTCCCGCCGTCTTCACGCGCACCCCTCCCAACTCTTCCGTTAAGAGGTAGTATGCCCCGCCCGCCCCGTTTCTTCCCCGCCCGGGCGCAAAAAAATACAACCATTTTCAGGCTGTACATCCCATAAATTTTCTCTTTTCGACCCTTTTCACAGCTCTTGATAATAAATTATTCTCACAATAAGGCTGCATTTTTTTAATGTACTATGCTTTTCGTCAAAATACAAGTCGAATTATTAACAAATTCTTCACAGCAATTTTGTATATTTTAACACTTGCAATCGTTAAAAAAATGGCATATAATCCGAACATCTTTTAGAGAACATTTCCTTGCAAGGGAATAAATTGGCAAAATTTTCTTATAAAGAGATTTTTCGCTGTTTTTTCACATTTATCAGCTCTCGTGATACAAGCCATTAGCAGAGCTGAATGTTAAGAAGACCAGGAGGGAGCCGTATGCAAAATCTGACGCGCACGGAGGCAGTGGACAAGCTGCTGCACCGCTACGCCGGATACTATGACATTTCTTCTGCCCAGGAGGAGCAGTCGCCCCTGGTGGCCACCTGCGCCTTCCACGCCATGTCGGAAAAATATGTCCTGAGCAAAAAGGCCAAGCTTTGGGAGGCCGGGAGCCACGAGTATGTTTACCTCTTCTCCGTCCCCCACCTGACCGAAGAAATTTACAATTCCTGTCGGGACTACGCCTACCAAAACGGCATGGAGCAGGTTCAGCCGGGGCCCAATCACATGTACAGCTACATCACCGCCGTGTTCCTGTGCGATAGCTGCGACGAGGCAGCGAAAAAAGCTCTGCGGAAATGCCGCATTTACAAGAGCTTCAAAATGGCCTTTTGGGGTTGGATGGATTTCCACTCGGGCCTGGCGGTGCTGGATGAGGGAAAAGCATTTTCCAACGCCAGCGGACGAAGTGCAGCACAGCTTTTGGATAAAACGCTGTTTTGTAAAGCAAAGAGAAAACTGTTAGGAAAGGAGAAAACTTTATGAATGCTGCATTGTTTCTGATCATTGGCATCGTCGTCTTGGTCATAGGTTACATATTCTATGGCGGCTGGCTTGCCAAAAAGTGGGGCATCGACAATAGCCGTGTTACCCCCGCTCATGAACTGGAGGATGGCCAGGACTACTGTCCCGCCAAGGCCCCCGTGCTGATGGGACATCACTTCTCGTCCATCGCCGGCGCCGGCCCCATCAACGGCCCCATTCAGGCCGCTGTGTTCGGCTGGGTGCCCGTGATGCTGTGGGTGCTCATCGGCGGCATCTTCTTCGGCGGCGTCCATGACTTCGGTGCCCTGTTCGCCTCCATTCGTCACAAAGGCCAGTCCATCGGCGAGGTCATCGGCGATGCCATCGGCCCCAAGGCGAAAAAGCTCTTCATCATCTTCTCCTATCTGACCCTGATCCTGGTGGTGGCCGCCTTTGCATCCATCGTCGCCAACACCTTCAAGGCCACTTACACGGAGACCGGCGCTGTGGACCTGGAGGCTTCCGCCGCCAACGCTTCCACCGCCATCATTTCCATCATGTTCATCCTGATGGCCATTCTGTTCGGCTTCTTCGTATACCGCCGCAACGCCCCCCTGGGCATTGCCACCGTCATCGGCGTCATCGGTATCGCCGTGTGCATGTACATCGGCCTGAACTGGCACCCCATCTACCTGAGCTACACCGTGTGGATGATCATTGTGGGTCTGTACATCGGCGTTGCTTCCGTCACCCCCGTGTGGATCCTGCTCCAGCCCCGTGACTACCTCAGCTCCTTCCTGCTGTATGGTATGATCATCCTGGCTGTGGTGGGCATCCTGGGCTGCCACCCCACCGTGGATATGCCCGCATTCACCGGCTTCTATGATAACCTGGCCCCCAGCGGCACCTCCCTGGGTTATATGTTCCCCGCCCTGTTCGTGACCATCGCCTGCGGCGCTGTGTCCGGCTTCCACTCCCTGGTGGGCTCCGGCACCACCGCCAAGCAGCTGGACCAGGAAAAGGATGCCAAGCCCATCGCCTATGGCGGTATGCTCATTGAGTGCGCACTGGCTCTGATCTCCGTATGCGCCGTGGGCTACATCTGGGCCAAGTATTCCTCCGGCGAGACCGTGACCCCCACCGTGGTGTTTGCCACGGGCCTTGCCTCCATGTTCTCCGAGGTGTTCGGCAGCAGCTGCTACAATGTTGTGTACTCCATGCTGATTTTGGCCGTGTCCGCCTTCTGCCTGACCTCCGTGGATACCGCCACCCGTCTGGCCCGGTATATGTTCCAGGAACTCTTCACCCCCACCGGCAAGGAGCCCAAGGACCTCACCGGCTGGCGCAAGGTCGTCACCAATCCCTATGTCGCTACCGCCATCACCGTGGTGGCCGGCGTTGCCCTGGGCCTCACCGGCTATGCCAAGATCTGGGCTCTGTTTGGCGCTGCCAACCAGCTGCTGGCTGCCCTGGGTCTGCTGGCCGTGTGCTGCTGGCTGGGTAAGATCGGCCGCAACAACAAGATGTTCTACTTCCCCATGTTCTTCATGCTGGTGGTGACTCTGACCTCCCTGGTCTTCACCATCAAGGCCCAGGTGGTCGGCATCATGGCCGGCGGCGAAGGCGTGGCTTGGTTCTACATCCGCGGCATCATCGCCGTCCTGCTGGTGATCCTGGCCATCGACCTGGTGGTCGAGGGCATCAAGGCTCTGTCCGCCCAGAAGAAGCAGCGGGCCGCCGCGTAACCCCCATTCCCCAAAATTACTTTTCCCTATTTTCCATCTCCTCAAATAGCGGACCGGGGCAGCCCCAAACAGGCTGCCCCGATCCGTCGTCTGCGGAGATTTTTGTGAAAAATGCAGACGAATTTTTCCCCCACTTCACCACTTTCCTCCTTCGGTGAAATTCACCCCCCACCAAGCTCCCCAAAAATGCGCCATCAGTTTCCCCAAAACTTCCCAGAAGCTGCCCCGTTTTTCACCGTAATTTCGCCGTTTTTCCCCACAAAAAAAGATACCCGCTGCGCCCAAGGCTGAAGTGACCCCAAAAAGTTAGACAATATTTGAAGAAAAAATTGTTCAAGCAACC
>CAVJNL010000002.1:0-61647 GCA_963650985.1 Clostridium sp. CAG:413 | reverse complement strand
ATACGCCGCGCCCGCTAGAGCTGCATCCAGGGCAGCGGTGTCGTGGATCGTGTTAAAATAGATGGTTTTGTAGGTTTCGCCTACCTCGAGGCCAAAATCCACTTCCACCCCGCCGGAGCCGCCGACGCTAAACTCCACATCACCGTCCGGGCCGCGCGAGACCAGCTTGGACACGCCCGTGAGGGTTTGCTCCTGGTTTTCGTCGTTGATTAAAATGATGTTGGCCATGATCACACCCCCACAATGTAGTCCGCGTAGTCGCTCCAACCGCTGGCGGCTTTGTATTGCTCGAGCAGCGCGGCAGGCACCTTTATCACCCCGGCAATTCCGCCGTTTTCTGTGTACCAAATCAAGGATTCACCTATCGAACTATCTTCGCCCAGATAAAACGGGTACGGGATTAATTCGGTGCAGTGCGATAGATCAATCTCCCTCAGGCGGATAAAAGGATATGTGGTAATCCCCCCTGTTGGGGTGGCCGAATAGATATTCCCAGGATCTTTGGTTAAGCACAGCGCCTCCACTCCGGCCACCGCATTCCAGCCGCCGGTAGCGCCGACAACATTTGTCGGCGGCATGCACAGAAATTCCAGCCTGCGCATAGCCTGCGCAGCAGCGCTATCGCTGTTGCTGCTTTCCGCAAAAAACTGCGATATATCCACTTGAGCATCCGAGGCCGCAGCAAATATTTGCACCGGGAATGATACGGCCTCCAACGCATAGCACCCTGAAAGGCCAAGCGCTCCGGCGACAAGACAGTTTGGGGATAGTGCTGCGGACTTGATTTTTGCGCAACCCATCCAGGGGGCGTTTCCTGCGGCAAATGAGGCCGCCCCGGTCCACCCTTGCGGATTGCCAAAATATGCCACACAGATGATCGCCTTAACATAGGGGCGCATAGATTCGGGGATAGCCACCCCCATATCGCCTTTAGCTTTTGGCCATAAATACAAAACATACTCGCCTGCCTCGGTATAATTGAGGCTTGCCGGAGCGGTAGCATATTTGTTGCCTTGTCCGTCGTCCATAATGGCATAGTTCCCCATGCCGCTCAAAGATATTGTAAGCGCCTCCGGCACGGCCAGCACCACAGCCAGCGGCATCTGAGCAATTGGTAAAGTTGATCCTGTACCCCCCCAATCGCCATAGTCCAAAGTTTTTCCCGCCTCCAGCACGACACCAACTACGGCGGGCATATTAGCCTCTTTTAATGCCTCCAAAGTGGAGTTCCAGCTCATGCATTGCGTCGCAAATTCGCGGACGATCCTCCGGGCATTTTCAGCGGGAAAACCGCCGCTTATAAGTGTGGCCACAGATGGATACTTTGCCCCCCGAAAAACGCACGGTGCAGAGTATACGGCCGGAGCTTCAGGCAGAGGAGGCAGCTCCGTTTTCGTGGCGAGTTGCGCAAGCGTCCAGGATTCCACCACAGTCCCGTCCCACGAAACGAAGTTGACTCCCTCATAGTCAAGTGCCTTTGGCCCTGTGTATTTCGTTGAAACATTAACAGATAGGCTAACTTTGCTCATGCCGGACTTTCCGCTGCCGGGAATAATATCCAGGTTTCCGTTTTGCGTGATTTCCACCGTTTTTTCTTCCAGCTCCGGCACCGGCACCGCCACGGTATAGTCCACCTCACTCAACCCGTCCTTTCCCTCGTCGGGCAGCACGCTGCCGGAGCCGTTGGCCGTGATGGAGATGGTTTTCTTTTGCAGGTCAGGCGTGGGCACGGCAACAGTAATATCCACCTTCGACAGGCCATCCTTGCCAGCATCCGGGGCAACCGTTGTTTGTCCATTAGCGGTGAGCTCTACGCTTTTCTCCTGCAAGACCGGCTCCGGGGTCGGCACGGCCACCGTGCCGCTGACCTTTTTTACAAAGGCATATCCCGCATCCGGCTCCACGGAAAAGGTTCCGTTTTCGGCGATGTCTATGGTCTTTTCCGCCTGGGCCTCCCCCTGCGTAAACACCACCATGTCCTCGCCCGTGGCGGCGGGGATTTTGAGTTTTTCCTTGGTGTAGGTGGTCTCTGCGCCGTCTCTGTTTTTAAGCTTATAATCCAATTAAGTCACCTCCAAATAGTCGCCATTTTCCGTGGCGCTGTATACCTGTCGGATGATAAGGGCATCGCCGTCCTCCTCCGGGGCTTCCCAAGAAGTTTCCTCGTAGTCCAGGTACACGGTGCCCCCCTCCTGCCGCCAGCGCTTGGGCCGGTAAATATATACGGTGTCGCCGCGCTGCACAAAGCGGGGATAGATCGTCTGCGCCTCCGCCGACACGGCCAGGGCTATGCTCTCCGGGGCCGCTGCGTCCTCTGCCGTGAGCACCTCCGGGGCTATATCGCCCACCATTGGCGGGAGCACATGGTCCGCCGCGCCGGGCGCCACCTGGGCGGCCTCTCCGGCTGCGCGCATGGTCAGCGGCTCCGCCTGGGCCGCCTGGCCGGGGATCACAGTAATGTCCGCGCCCTCCCCCGCCGGGAGCTGGGCCGTCACGGCCTGCTGCATGGTTATAGGATTCAGCGCCACACCCTGGGCGCCGGGGATGGGCATGGTCACGGCCAAAGCCTGCTCCAGCCGGAGGGGGTTGAGGGCCAGGCCGACAACATCCGGGATGTGCATGGTTAGGCTCAGGGACTGCGCCACGGTCAGCGGGTGCAGCACCAGCGCCACGCCCTCGGTACGCTCCATAACCAGTGCCAGGAGCTGCCACAGCGGTGCGCCCTCTGCAAGGCCCAGGGCCTCCGCCCCTGCGGACTGCGCCAGGGGGATGCTGTGCGCCGCGCTGACTTCCACCAGCGCCGCCGCCTCGCCCCGGGCCCCGTGCCGCAGCGGGATAGCCTCGCTGACCTCCGCCGCCACCAGCGCCGCCGCCGCGCCGCCCGCCGCCTGCGCCAGCCAAAGCCGCATACTCGCCGCCCCGGGCTTCAGCCGCCCCGACCAAACCAGCGACCCGCCCAGGTAAATCTCAGAGAGCGCCACGCCGCCTAAATAGGCCGCCGTGACCTCTTGAGAGCCTGCGTAGATCATGGCTCCGCCTCCTCTGGGATTAGGTACAGGGTATCGGGGTCAGGGTCATCCGGCAGAGCGGAGACCGTCTTGATGTGCACGCCCAGGGCCAGCACGCCGGTGTCGGAAATGCTGAAGTCCGCCGCCGAGGGGGCCACCTTGCCCGGCACCGCGGCCGTGGCGATGGGGACCTCCTCCGGCTTGGCAGATGTACCTGAATCTACATACTCGCCCCTAGCCTGATCCCAAATGTACCAATTACCATTTGCTCCGATCGTGGGCGGGTGGGTGTTTGCAGCCAGGACGGAGGCAATCTCCGCCGTGAGCACATTGTAGTAGTCGCTGGAGATGATTTCCGCGTCGGGGTATACGCTGGGCGCCACCTCCACCAAAAACGCAAAGGAGGCCAGTTTCTGGGCCGATGCGGCGTCCTCGCCAGCGGCATAGATGTCCACCTCCGCCATGACTACGCCCGCCACCGTAAGCATCTGCGTGGCCACCGGGGCGGTGACGGTGGAGCCGGAGGCTGTGACGCTTTGGCCGCCCTCGGTTTTGTCGTAGAGGCCGCCGGTGCCGTCCGGCTTGCGGAAGCGCACCATGACGGCGGCCCCCGTGGGGACGGTGTAGGGGTTGGCTCCGTCCCAGAGCTGCGCCCGGATGATCCGGGTGTTGCTATCCCCCTGCACCATGGAGAGCTTGGGAGGTATGCCCCGGAAAGATAGGTTGAGATCAACCGCTTGCATGATTTCCATTGCAGCCCTCCTGTTAAAAGTTGTAGATCGGCGTGGTGGATACGATGTCTCCGCTGCCGCCGGACTTGGTGGCCTCGCCCGTTGCGGGGGAAAAATGGAAGGCACAGAACCAATCATCGGAAGAACACTGATAGTATCCACCCGTAGCGTCCGCGGGGATGAAGCAGGTGGCCTGGCTATCGGTAGTGCCCTTGGCCGTCACCACATAGCCCAAAATCTTCCGTTCCATCTCGTTGCCGTTGAGCTTCAGTGTTTCAAAGTCTCCGTTGTCGCCCTTAACCGTACTTACCTGCACGCGTGGGAATCCCGCGCTGAATACGACATATTCTCTGCTGGTGTTCTTTGTGTGGTCGTCATATTCGCGATAGACCTTCAGCAGCTGCTCTCCATCGGCGGGGTCGAGCTTCAAGGCCCACTTCGATGTAAAATTGATCTCCCGCTTCCCTGCCAGCGCGGAATTGATAATGACAGCATCACCGGCATCAAATTCTCCGTTACAGTTCAAATCCAGCTTTTCGTAGTCGGACAGTGTCGGCGTAGCCGTTCCCTGGAACAGACTGCGGATACGGTCAATGTCGTCCTGGGAATAATCAGCCGTGGTATAGGTATTGCCCGTGGACGATGTGGTGATCCTGGTATTGTACAGGTCCATTTCACTGCTACTCAGATTCCACTTGCTCTTGCCGTCCAGGGACTGGATCACGATGGCCGAAAGCGTGCCCGCTGTGATAAAGTCGGCCACAAAGCTGCCGTCCTGGGTGATGGCCAGCTTATAGGGCCCGTTAATACCGTTGGAGGAAAAGCCCAGGCCGCCCAGGTTCCAGCGCCATATATTTTTGGCCGCCTGAAGGTCCAGGGAGTCGGAGATAAACTGCTCCACCAGCTGCCCGGCATCATTGCGTCGGAAGATCACATAGCCGCCGTTATCGCCGGTGAGCCAGCCGGTGGCATTGAGTACCGCCTGCTGGATCGTCTGCGGCAGGGCGCTGATGGTTTCCGCCTGCCCGGCGATAGTCTCGGAGATGCTGGCCCGCATGTCGCCGATCTCCACGGAGCTGTAGCGGTCCTCCAGCACATCGAACACGGTTTTGATCACCTTGGCCGTGGTGTTGACGCCCATCTCTGCAAAGGTGACAGTGAGGGTGTCGCATAGGTCCACTTTTTCCCCGTCCATCTGGGCATAGGACAGGCTCAGGGACACCCGAGGCACGCCCACATTGTTGTCGGCGATGTAGTACTGCGCCGAGGTGCGCAGCTGGTCCGGTGTGGGCTGACCTTCGAAGGCGGAGGTCAGGTCCAGGGGCAGGATGCGCACAAAGTCATAGGTGCCCGGGGCCTCCACGATCTTCTCGGGCAGCTCCACGGTCACATCCTCGCTTGTCCAGTACGGATAGACCGCAGTATAGACGGATGCGCAGTTGGCGTCCTGCTCCAGGGCCGTGAGGTTTTTCCCGTAGCGGATTGTTACGCCCCGGTCCTCGCCGCGGCGGCGCCACAGCTTAACCGTAAAGCGGTCAAACTCATACTCGCCCCCGAAAACATCCAGAATGCTGCCCCGGATGCCGCCCAGGAGGGAGCGGACCGAATTGGGCACCGTGGTGGCCACGCCGGAGGTGCTGGTCTTATCCGTCCAGAAGGTGAATCCGCTGTCCTGGGGGATTGCCTTTTCGGCGATGGCGTCAAACACGCCCTCCACGCCGGTGGCCGAAAACGGCGGCACCACCACGCCGGAAAGATCGTAGCTTATATGCCGGGCGTACACCGTAACCTGGCCGCCCAGGGGGCGCGTGATGCGGTAGACCCGGAAGGGCTGCGGCTCGCCGTCCGGCTTAGACTTGGCCAGGATCAGCGATCTGTAGGTGATGCTGGCATAGTGCAGGCCCATGACGGGGTACTGCATCTCCAGCTCGTAGGAGCCGTTGCGCTCCTCGGTGACCACGCAGGAGGCAGCATCGGACAGGATGCCGATGCCGTTGGTGTCAAACTCACGCTCGGTCGATGCGTACAAAATAGGTTTCATAGTGTCCACCACCTCGGTTTGATTTTTACGGCGTTAATGCCGCCGGTCCACTTGATTTCCATCTTCCCCTCCAGCTCCGGGAACTCCGGGGCGGAGATGGTACCGTTTCGGTTGGCACCGTCCGGGCTGTAGGCGTTCTGTGCCTCGCAGTCTAAGATCACCGTGGGCTCCAGGAAGCTCTTGATCTCCACTTCCCTACTGCCCACGGTCAGCAAGCCCGGGCCGGTGCCGGTGACGGTGATCAGTGGCTTTGCCGCGAAGGGCGTGGGGTTGTTGAGCACCTGGCCGCTCACCAGCTGGATTTCTGCGTCCCCGGCGCGGAGAAACCGCTGGGGCTTGCAGTTAAATTCGATGGTCGCCCGGCCAAAGCGGTGCAAGATGCTGTCAACATCCAGGGGGCCGATGTAGTAGGCCTCCCTGTAGGTGTCAAGGTCGTAGGTGTCGGCCAGGGTTTGGTAGCCTCGGGGGCCGCAGAGCCACGCGGCCACGCCGCGCATGGCGGCGGGCAGTCGCATTTTCTCGGCGCTCACATACACCTCGTAGCGCTGCACATAGTTATCAAAGGCCGCCTGGGGGAAGATGATGTCCCCGTTCCGCCCGGGGACGGCCTGGGAGGTCATCTTCCGGGCCGCCAGGGTGACGGCGGGATATTTCTCCACGATGACGCGGAAGTCGTCGGAAGATCTTCCGGCCCACTCGATCATGCAAACACCGCCTCTCTGCTCTCCACCGCGCTCTGCATCTTGTACATGATCACATCGGCCAGCGCGTTCACGTCCTGCCCCTGGGCGCCGTAGACGGTGATGGTCACGCCGCCCATATTGGTGGTGTTGGCGACGCTGCCGGGGATGGGAATATCGGCCAGCGCACTCAGCTCCTGCCCCATATCCCGCAGAGCCCGGGGCATAGCTTTCTCCACGCCCACGGTGATGCCGGGCGGGATAAATTTGCCGATCTCATCGGCAAAGACTTTCGAGGGGGAATGGATGCCCAGGAAGCCCTTGATCCAGCCCACGATGTTGCTTGCCCAGCCCTTAACCTTGCCGGCAAGCCAGCCGACCATATTCTTGATACCGTCCCAGAGGCCCCGAACTATATCGCCGCCGACCTCCACAATGGATACCATGCCTTTCATCAGCGCCGCCACGATGGCCGCGATGATCTCCGGGACACGGTAGATCAGGTGTCCCAGGCTCTCAAAGAGGCCCTGGATCAGCCCGCCGATCAGGTCGCCCGCAGCCAGGATGATCTTGTCCACATTGGCGATCAGCGCGCTGGCCAGCTCAATAATGGTGTCCACCGCCGCCGGGATAAGCGCCGGGAGGTTTTCGCCGATGCCGGACACCAGGGCGGCGATGATCTCCACGCCGGAAGCGGTGATCTGCGGCAGCAGCGTCACCAGCTGCTCCACAATCATGGGGATTACCTCGGATATAGCACTGACCACCGCAGGCAGAGCCTGAACGATACCGGAAACCAAAGCACTTATGCCCTGGACCACCACCGGGAGCAGCATCTGGAGCGCCGGCGCGATATAAGGAGTCATGGCACCGATGAGCTGTGTCAGCGCTTCTACCATGCGCGGCACCATGATCTGGATTCGCGGGATCAGGTTATCATCCAAAAAGGTTTGGATGCTCTCTACAAAATTCTCTATCAATGCCGAGAGGTCCAGGTTTTCGTTGGCCATGCCCGTCACCAGGTTTTGCCAGGCGGACTTCATGGCCTTGGCGCTGCCCTCGATGGTCGTGGCAGATTCCATGGCTGTGGTTCCGGCAATCCCCAAATGCTCCTGCATCACGGAGATGGCGTTGACGATGTTGCCAAAGGACAGGTCTCCGGCATCCACAGCCACATTCAGCTTTTCCTGTTCCGCCGTCATAGCGGCAGCATCGGAGATCAGCCGCTGCATTTCGGTCTTGGTGCCGCCATAGCCCAGCTTCAGGTTGTCCAGCATGGTGTAATTCTGCTTTGCAAAGCCTTGGTAGGCATTTTGAATGGATTCCATGTCGGTGCCCATCTTGTTCGCGTTGTCGCTCATGTCGGTCACGGCGCGGTTGGCGTACTCCGCCGCCTTGGCCGTGTCGCCGCCCAGGGACTGGAGCAGAGACGCCGAGAAGCTGGTGACCGTCTCCATGTACTCGTTGGCACTGAGACCTGCGGTCTTATATGCTTCGTTGGCGAACTGCTGCACCTGCTTCGAGCTCTCCTTAAACAGAGTATCCACGCCGCCGATGAGCTGCTCCTGCTCCGCGAAGCCCTGGATCGCCTGCTTGCTCAGGTCCACCAGCGCCTCGGCGGCCTCTTTGATGGCGGAGGCCATGAGCTTTACGCCGCCGATGATGGCCTCGGAGACAAGGTTGGACTTCACCAAATCGCCGAAGGATATGGCCTTCTTGCCCCCATCGTCCATCCCATTACCCAGTTCTTCCACGCCGCGCTCGGTATCTTGGAGCGCGTGCTGCATCTCCAGCAGCTTGGCGCGGGCTTTATTCAGGCGTTCCTCATAGCGCTGTGCCTCTACGCTGTTTGTGCCGTATGCTCCAGCCATTTTACCCGCTTGTTTCGCAAGCAAATCGACATACTCGCGCTGCTTCTCGATCTGCTTATTGAGCACCGCCGCCGTCTTGGCGTTCTTCTCCTCGGCGGTGGTGGCGGTGGTAAAGGACGCAGACACCAGCTTCATTTCGCTGGCTAGGGTTTTGCTCTGCTGGATGATTTTGCTGATCTGCTGCTGATATTCCTTCTCGCCGTCTACGCCGATTTTTGGGCCGATGTTGGTTGCCATGGCTTCACCTCACTTTCATGGCTTCGTCAAATGTCCAGTGTTTCTGCTTTCTTTTGGGCTTGGCCCCCTGATAAATGGCAAGGCAGGCGATCATATCAAGCATTTCCCCGTATCGAGTGCACATGATCTCCTGCCTCCCCATATTCAGCTTGCGCCCGTAAAAGATGAGCCAGGCAAGGTTCAGCTGGACTCTTCGTCCTTGCCCCTTTCTTTTTTTTCGGGCTCCACCTCCACCGTGGTCTCCTTGTCCGCCGCCCAGGCAGACAGGGCCGCCTTTTGCAGCTCCATAAACTCCGCCGGGCGCAGGGACATGACTTCCTCCACGCTCAGGGGCCGGGGCTTATAGGCCGGGTCCTCAAATCGCCGCGCCTGCTCGTGGCCCTCGCTCAGGGCCACAATGATGGCCGCCGTGTCCCGGGAGACCTGGCCGTACTGGCCGTCCAGCAGCTCGCCCAGGCGCTGGATGTCCCCCTCCGGGCACAGGTCGGAGATTTGCGCCGAAGCGCCCACAGTAAAGCGGAAACCTACCTCTCTGCCATATACCTGCATAGCCGCCTCCTTACGCCGCGCCGCCCAGGAGCGCCTGCAGCACCGCCACGGCGGCCTCCTCGGTGGCCTGGTCTGCGCCCACCAGCTTCCAGTCGTGGCTGGCGGTGTCGTCGCGCATGAGCTGGGCCGTCAGCTCCTGAGTCTGCCAGTCGATGGAGTCCTCCTGGGTGGCAGAATCCAGGCCGGGCTGCTGGAAACGAGCCTTGGTCAGCACCACGGGGGCGTAGGTGATAACGCCGGCGCTCTGGTAGCGCACCACAAAGCCGATTCCCACATAGGGAATCTCCATGCCGTCGCCGTAGTGGGCCACATCCACCTGGCTGCCCCCGGCCTCCACTTTGGTGGTCTCGGGCAAGCCCAGGATAAACTTCTCGGCCTCAGCCAGCAGTCCGTCCACCGTCAGGGTGGCGGTGCCGCTGGTAAACACCGCCGCCGCAGTCTCGGCCACGATGTTGTCGGCGTAAAAATTGTTGTCATCGGTGGTATCAAGGGACAGGGACACGCTGACGCCCCGGGCCAGCTGCATGCAGCCGCTGTAGTTGACTGCACCGCCGGTGTTGGAATATTTGGCTACATAGGGCTTGCTAAAGCCCGTGCAAACCTTTCCTGCTGCTGCCATAGCAGCACCTCCTTTTTATTTCATAATTTTTTCAATTTCGCGGTTGCAAGTTTCGTCCATAGCCTTTAATGCGGCCTTTTTACTGGAAGATACGGCCTTGTCCACAAAGCGGGTTTTCTTCCGGAATGTTGTCCCGCCGTTCACGGCCCGGGCGATCACCACATTAGGCTGGCCCTTGGGGTAGTTCTTCGTGCGGGTGCCGTTGTAGCCGTCAAAGCCCAGCTTTACATTTATAAAGCCGTCATGATTTTGAATCGGGCTAATACCAAAGCCGTCCAGCAGGCCGCGCTTCTGCGTCGGGGTCACGGTGTCGATCAGCTCCCCGTCCTTGGCGGTGCCGGGGCCAACCGGCAGGGCCTCGATGGACTTGCGCACCGCGTCTGCCACCACAGCGGCCCCGGCGTAAGTAGTTCGGACTAAAATCGTGTCCTTTGTTAGAAGGCTAGAAGTCTTGAGATTATTGATGTACTTGTCGATGCCCTTAAATTCAAAAGTAGCCATTACGCAAACACCTCCCACGCCCATTCGTAGTGCCAAAAGCCGGTTTCCTCCTCGTACTGGACGCTGTTGAGCCGCCAGACCAGGAGCGCGGCGTCAAAGGATTGCTCCAGCTCCTCCCGCCAGGGGTCAAATTCCTGCTTCGTAAATAGGTCCGTGGTCCCCGTGACGGCCTTTTCGGCGTGAATATCATCCGCCAGGAAGTCGTTAGCCCCGTCCTCCTGCCACACCAGGTAGCGATCGGACTGGAGCCGCCCGCCGTGGCTCACGGCGTCGGTGACGGCCAGGTGGGCCGCGATGATCCGCTGCGCCCACAGGGGCGTTGTATTTGTGCCCGATTCGGGCACCGATTTTTTCTTACTCATCAGCTCAACTCCAAATAGCCGTCTTTTTCGGTAGCGCTGTATACCTGCCGGATGATAAGATAGTCGCCGCCCTCCTCCGGGTACTCCCAGGGGCCCTCCAGCTCATACTTCTGCTCGATCTTGGTGAGCGTCAGATCCATGGACGCGGGCCACACATCGGTGAGATGCTGCACCATGTCGATGCCATACTGCACCCCGCTCTCGGTCACCGCCACGCATTGGGGGTTGACGGCGGGCCGGAGCTGGGTGCGGATGACGCGCTCCACCTCCACCTGGGCTTGCCGCCCGGAATAGTACCGTTGGAGGCCCACCCGGCGCTCCTGGTAAAACAGCGTTTCCAGGAGCGCCAGCACGGGCCGAGGCTGGTATCCGGGCTGGGCACCGTCCGTTACGGTGTAGATGCGCACCACACCGTCCCGGTAGGACTGGGTTATCCGCCGGTCATCCGGGCGAAACGGCGTCTTCCGCATAAGCCGCCACCTTCCTTTCGTGCTGCATGGCCAGGAGCCGGTTGATGTAGTTGCCCTCAAACACGTCCAGGGCGTCGCTCAGGCCGTAGCGCACATACTCAAAGAGCAGGGTCAGGGGCTCCCCCGGAGTCGCATAGTCCGCCGAGGTGCCCAGCTTGCCGTCAATGTAGGCCTCCCCGGAGGCGATGAGGGCGGACACTTTGGCGTCCGTGGCCTCATCGTCCCAGGTGATATTGCACCAGAGCTTGGCACCGGCCAGGAGCTCGGCGCTCACGGTGGCCGCCATGTCAGGACTTGGTGACGGTCACCGTGTAGGTCTCGGTGGTGGTGCCGTCGGGGGCGGTCACCGCGACTTTGACGGTGTTGCTGCCGCTCTGCCAGGTGGCGGCGGTGCCGTTGTCGATTTCCACATCGTTGACGGTCACCTTGATCGCCGCAGCGGCGTCAGAGGGCACGGCGGTGATGGTGTTGGTGGCGTTGGTGGTGGTTGCCGTGTAGCTCTTGGTGGCGGAGGCAAAGGCGGGGGTCAGCGCCAGAGCGCCGATGGACAGGGCGCTCAGGGTGGCGTCGCTGGAGGGCGTGGGCGCGGTGACCTGGGTCACCTTGTAGGTGGCGGGCTGCAAGCCGGAGATGTCCAGCACCAGGAAGGCGTTGTTGTCGAGCGGCATGCCGTTGGCGTAGGCCTTGATCAAGTAGACGCGCTCGTCCTCCAGGAAGCGGTAGTGGTCGCTGTAGTCGATACGGCCCTCGGGAGAGGTGCCCGCCATAGCCAGGTAGCGGTAGGCAATGCCCAGGACGGCCTTGCCGCGGGGCAGCGCCGCCGTCTGAATGATGTCCATGCGGTAGGGCATCACATCATTGCGGTATGTACCGTCGGGAGCCATGATGGTGGTGGCAGGCATCACCTTCTGGAAGTAATCCTGGGGATTCACCAGCAGGATCAGGTCACGCACCTGCCGCGGCTTGCCGTTGGGGTCAGCGGCCAGGATGGAGATCAGGTTGCCCACAGTGGGAGGCTCCAGGTCGTTGACGGTTACAGCGGCCTTCTCGGGGTAGGCGCCGCCGGTGACCACCACATTGTCGCCCACCTGACGGGTCATGCCGATGGGCTTTTTGTTGCCGTCGCCGGTAACGATACCGGCCTCCAGGCCATTGCTCAGGGCCTCATAGAGAGTTTGCCGGACAAAATCGTCCAGCCACTCGGGACCCAGGTCCAGCATGGCCTTGCACACCGGCAGAAATGCGGACAGCTTCAGCAGCATGGTGGAGATTTTCTTGATGCCCGCGGTCAGCTCCTTCACGATGTCGTCGCACAGGTCGCCCCAGGCGGCCTCCTCGTAGCCGTTGGTGTTTACCATGATCTCCACGGCGCCACCGGTGGCCCGGAAGTTGATGCGGCTCAGGAGGGGGTGGCGGGTTTGCAGTTCCTCAAAAACGGAGTTGATCACCGTCTTGGGCAGAGCCACATCCAGGCCGGTGACAGCCTGACGGGGGTCGGGGGCCTTCATGGCTTCCGCCAGCTTCTGGTAGTAGGTGCGCTCCTCAGCGGTGAGCTGATGGACGCCGCGCTGGGCCAGAATGCGGGAATCCAACTCCTGCTGCATGCCCTGGATCTTTTGGTCGTACTCCTCCCGGATGTCCACGGCGATGCGCTGCATCATTTCGTCCAGGGCACCGGTAAATGCGCCGGTGTCCTGGGACAGTGCTGCGGTCTGGAGGGCCTGCCGCAGTTCGTCGCGGCTGCGAATGTCGTTGTTAGTCATGTTTGTCTCCTTTCTCAGCAGAAAAGGCTGAGGATTTTATTTTTTGCAGGGCTTTCCGCGCCCTGTCGGGGTTCGGGTTCCGCAGGGGCACCGCCGGAGGGCGGAGCCACCAGCTCCCGGAGCTGGGCGGACAGCTCCTTTTGGTAGCGGAGGCGCTGCTCCAGGCCGGAATTTACCCGCTGGAGGATGGCCGAGGCGCTGCTCATGTCCGCGTCCTGGTCGGCCAGCCGGTCCGCCAGGCCGTACTCAATGCACTGCTCTGCCGTGAGCCAGGTTTCCGCGTCCATCATCTCGGCCAGCTTCTCCTCGGTGAGCTTGTCGCCCGCCTTGGCAAGATAAGCCTGTCGGCCAGCGTCATTGATGATGTCCAGGTCGTCCGCCGCCTTGCGCAGCTCCGCGGCATTGCCGCACGCGCAGCTCCACATGTTGTGGATCATCATCAGCGTGTTCCGGGGCATCACCACTTCGTCACCGGCCATGGCGATGACGGAGGCGATGGAACAGGCGAAGCCGTCCACATAAACCGTCTTGTGGGCCGGGTGGCGCTTGAGCTGGCTATAGATGGCCGTGCCCTCGGCGACGCTGCCGCCGTAGCTGTTGATGTAGATGCGGATTTCCGATGCGTCGGGGTACTTGGCCAGCTCCTCCCGGAAATGCTGAGCGCTGTTCTCCCCGGGCACCAGGCGCATTTCGGCCCAGTCAAAGGTGTCCTTCTCAATGTCGCCGTAGATGTAGAGCTCCAGCACGCCGCTGTCCGCGGCCTGCTTCAGCTCCCAAAGTCTGCCTTTCATTCGGTGCCTCCTTCCGCGGAGTCCAAAGCCGTCGCGGCCTTGTCGATCTCCGCAATATTTTTTGTAAGATAATGCTTGTCCGCCCAGGAGTCGGAGAGCGTAGGCAGCCCAGCCGCCCGGAGGATGTCGTTGATGGTAAACACCGCCGAGCCCACCAGCTTTTCCACATTGGCGGCGTTGGCAAACATATCAAAGTGCCGGATGCCGCTGGTGTCGATGCGGAGATAGCTGCCCTGGCTCATGGCTTCGTAGCCGTAGCGCTTGCGGTTGATCTCCTCCTGGAGCTGGTCACAGATGGGGTCGATGCAGCCGGTAAGGAATCGGGCCTGGGCGTCCTCTGTGCCCTGGACTGTGCCGTCGATGAGTACAGCGGGGATTTGCAGTGCCTTGGCCGTAAAGGCAAAGATGTCCTTTGCCTGGGCCTGGATGTCCGCCAGGTCCACGGCGGACTTGCCGCCCTCGTTGGTGTAGGCGTAGCCGTCAAACTCCGGGAGGATGGCCCCGCTGGAATCCAGAAAGGTCTTCACCTGCTGCTCGATCATGGCGGTAAACTTCTGTGTAAAGTCGTCCTGCCCCTGGGCAACCTGGTTCACATGGACCTTCCAATGCTGCCCCTTGTCCCACTCGTACCGCTTCATGGCGGCGGAGATCAGGCGGCAGTAGGAGGCATAGAGCCCGTCCAGCACCGGCTTGATGTTCACATGATTCAGCCGAAGGTGCAGCACATCGCTCTCCCGGAAGGTCTTCTCGTAGCTCACATCCCCCACCTGCACATCGCTGTACTCGTTCTGCTTACTGGGGTAGTTCCCGTTGAGCATATAGCTGTCGGCTACCACCAGGGCGTCGTAGCCGTCCCGCTGGCGGGTGCCAATGATAAGGCACTCGTTGTCCGTCAGCAGCTTGGCCACCAGCTTGTGGAGAAATGCCGTGGAGTTCTGGTTCACATTCGGCTCCACATTCCACAAGTAGTGCTCCCGCTCCTGTATCTCCACGCCGCCTCGGAAGGTGCGGAACTCGCACCGGGCCACGGCATTGGCGATCATGTTCGCGCAGGTCCAAAACGCCAGGTCCCGGAGCTGGAACTCCTGCGCGGCCGCGATCAGCTCCCGGCAGGAGACCTCCACCGTGGTGGGCGACCGCGCCTTACCTCCGGCAAGCCATTTCCAAAAATTCAGGGCCATTTGCCACCTCCTCACAGCCGGATCGCGCCGATGGGCGGCAGCTTAACCGGCTCCCCGGTGCCCAGCACCGGCTCCTCGGTCATGCTCGCCACCAGAGCCATAAACGGGTCCGTTTTCCGGCTCTTCGGTTCGATCTTGGCGTAGTAAAAATTGCCTGTATCTGTGCCGGCCTTGCGGCCGCTGCGCACTCGCTTCGTGTTGTTCACCGCCCAGCGCAGGGGCGGGGTGTCACCCCAGGTGAACAGGTCCCGGTCAAAGCACTCTTGGATCACCGGGTCCACCTGCATGATGTCCGAGGGGCGGACCAGCTTCACGCGGGTCTTGGCCTTGGCGTCAAAGCCGATGCCCCGCATGGCGTCCCCCACCAGCGTCCACCGAAAGTGGTCCATTGCCAGCTTGACGATGTTATACTTGAGGCCCATCACACGGAGATATTCGGCCAGAAGGCGGGGGTCGATACTCACATCGTCCACCACGGTCAGGTGCCCGGCCTCCGCCCAGGCCCGCCAGGGCGCCACCACCCGGGAGAGGGTGCGGCTCTGGAGGCACACCCAGGAATGGTTGATGTCGTAGCGCTGGGAGCCGATGCGGAAATGCAGGTTGACGCTGGCCCAGTCGCTGATCTCCGCATAGTCGATACCGGCCACACAGGACTTACCCGTCAGGTCCGGCAGGGGCCTGTTGGTCGCCTTGATCTTGGCGTAGTCGGTGACGCTGATTTCCAGCTGTCCCGCCCGCAGGCCCATGCGCTTGGTGAGAAAGTCACCGTTCTGCTCCGGGTTCTTCTGCCAATCGGAGTATTCGTCCGCGATCTCCTGTTGCAGGTGCGGGGAGTACGCCAGGGACGGGTTGGCCATGTGCCAGTTCTCCGGGTCGTTTACCTGCTCCCGGTTTGCCAGGCAACAGATAAACGGGAGATACCCGCCCTCCGGCTCCGCCTCGCCCTCAAAAAGGATCCTCCGGCCCTGGGCCAGAAAGTCGTCCAGGGGCCCGTCCGAGACATCGCCGTTTGATGTAAACATCCCGATCCGAGGCTGGGCCACTTTGCCCAGGCCGGTGACAAAGACTTTGTAATTGTTGTAGTTCTCGAAGGCGTGGACCTCGTTGAAGATCACCTTGCCGGAGCGCATACCGTCCCGGCCCTTGGGGTTGTTGGTGCGGCCCTTCATCACGCCCTTGTTCCGCACGCCCTGGACCATCTCCTTGGTGTGGTAGTAATGCTTCTTCAGCTTTGCTTCCCACTTGGGAGATTCCAGCGCATCCGAGAAGTCCTTGACGGGTGTGACCGCCTGCTCCTCGTTATTGGCGCAGACATCCACATTGTATTTTTTGACGGGATTGTAGGGAGAGATGGAGCACGCCGAGTCAAAGGCGATAAACCCGTCCTTCCCTGCCCCACGGCCCACCATGCACAGCAGCTTCTTCCAGCGGGGCCGCCCATCGGCGCGGTAGGTGCAGTCCCACAGCGCCAGGAGAAATTCTTCCCACGGGAAAAGCCGCTCGTATGGGAAATACTTCACCAGGCCCAGGTAGCGCCGCAGCTGTTCGGTGTCCACATAGATGTCCTCCTCCGCAAACACGCGGCGGATCATAGCCACCAGGGCGTGCTGCTCCGGGCAGGCCCGGGGCGTGTCCGCCTCCACGACCTCGATGTAGCGGAGCACTTCGGGCGGGATTTCACAGCTCATCGTCGTCCTCGGTTCTGCCGCCGGACGCCAAGGCGTCCTCCTTGAAGCCCAGGGTGGAGAAGATCGCCAACATCTGCCGGGAGACCTGAATCTCCAGGGACACGCTGCGGTTCTCCGAAAGCCGCCCGCGGTCGTCCATAACGGTCAGGCCCCGCTTTGCGATGTCGTCCCGCAGCTCCTGCCGCCGGACCCAAAAATCCATATACTCCTGCACCTTGTCGCAATACAGGTCTTCGTCAATGCCCCGGAGGGCCAGGCAGCGCAGCAGACTTTCTCGCAGGTCGCGGTATGCTTTTGTCCGGCTGTAGTCCTTTGGCTTTCCCGCAGGCTTTTCCTGCCGGGCCAGACGGCCCTCCAGGTATCGACTCATGGTGGGGTTCTTCTTGGCGGCCACGACCTGGTCCCGCCGGAGCGCGATTCGCCCGGCCATCGTCAGCCGGTCAAATGCCTCCGCAAGCGGCTCGCCGTACTGCTCCATGCACCAGGCATCCAGGGCAGTCTCGTCACAGCCAAACCAGCCGCAAAGCTCATCCACAGAGCACTGCATACCGCACAGGCTCTCAAATTGTCTCGGCTCTAACTCTCGCTGGTGTGCCATAGCTTCCCTCCTAATCGTTCAACAAAATCGCATTTCCTCCCGTAAACCGCTCCCAACGGGCAATGATCACATCCACATATCGGGGATCAAGCTCCATGCAGTAGGCCGTCCGTCCGTTTTGTTCCGCCGCCATGATAGCCGTGCCGCTCCCGGCAAACAGGTCGAGGACTACCTCGTCAGGGCGAGAGGAGCACTGCATTTGATAGTCAAATAACTCAATGGGTTTCATGGTTGGGTGTTCTGCCGATTTGCTTGGCTTATCAAAATTCAGAACCGATGCTTGCCTTCGGTTTTTGAAAAAATAGTGCTTTTGTCCGCCCTTCCAGCCATAAAGGCACGGCTCGTGCTTCATTTGGAAATCGAGATAACCAAGGACAATCTGGGGCTTTACCCAAATCAGGCATTGACTAATTCGCAGTCCCGCGTCCAGACAGGCTCCACGAAAATCGAAACCAGCTGCATCTGTGTGCCAAAGGTAAAACGGTGCGCCGGGCTTCATCACAGCCGCTGCGTTTTTCAGTGCGCCGGCAAGGAATTGTCTAAAAGCTGCGGACGACATTGCGTCGTTTGCCATTTTCCCGGCGGCGCCCGAATAGTCCACATTGTAGGGTGGATCTGTGAGAAGCAAGTCCACTTGTGCCCCCCCCGTGAGCATTTGTACATCAACCAAGGATGTGCTGTCGCCGCACATCAAACGATGTCGGCCAAGCTGGTACACCTGCCCAGGCTTCACCTTTGGATCGTGCGGAGGGTCAGGATCGTAATCATCTTCAACAACACCGGCCTGCAGCTGGTCCGGGAGCCCCCATTCAAAGTCAAACCCACTTAAATCCAGCCCCGGCAGCTCCTCCGCCAGGAGGTCCAGGTCCCAGGGGCTTTCGTTGGTTTTGTTGTCCACCAGGCGCAGGGCGTTCACCTGCTCCGGGGTCAGGTCATCCACGCAGACACACGGCGCCTCTTCCAGGCCCATGCGCTGGGCCGCCAGAAACCGGCAATGGCCGATGACCAGCACACCCGCCGCATCTACCACCAGCGGCTGCGTCCAGCCAAATTGCCGGATGCTCTCGACCAGGTTGGCCACCTGGGTCGGGCTATGCTTCTTCGCATTGGCGGCGTAGGGAGTTATGGCATCCAGCCGCCGCATTTCAATCTTCACAATGAGCTCCTTCCTGTGCCCGATTCGGGCACCGTGTGCTCTGCGGCTTTGCGGGACGGGTCAAAAACCCGCCCGCTCAGGAGGAAAATGAAACAGGGAGCAATCTGGCACTGCCGCCCCGCAAAACCGCGGATTTGTTTGATTTACCCGGCCAAACTCGCGCCCACGCGCCGCACGGCACCGCGCAGACACGAAAATCGCGAGATTGTCTTGGACCCACGAGAGTAGCGCCGAGGCGCCGGAGGCCGTTTTTTTCGAGGGGGGGTCAGTCCCAACGCTCCGGCGTCAGAGGCGGCGCAGGCGGCTTATATTGCCGCTGGCCCTCCGGGTGCAGGGCCTCGTGGCAACGCTTGCACACGGCCTCCAGTTGCCGTTTCTCGCCGTCGTAGACGGACAGGGCCAGGTCAGGCCGTTCCCGCAGGTGCTGCACATGGTGGACGATAGTGGCCCGGGAATACACGCCGCGCCGCCTGCACTCCTGGCACTCGTTGTTGTCCAGGGCCAGGACAGCCCGGCGCAGGTGCCGCCACTCCGTCCAGGAGTAGAACTCATGCTCCCGGCCCGCATCCAGCAGCCCGCGGAGCTCCACCAGCCTGCCGCCTGAAATACCCATGCTTCCTCCTCGCCGTGGGCCCGGCCTTCCGGCTCCGGGCTATCACCTCCGGGCAAGCAAAAGCGCCGGAACCCACAACCACCCTCTCGGGCTTTTCTGTGGGCTCCGGCGCTCTACGCTCTGGCCTCTCGCAATATTCTGGACGGACGCTACCGGCGAAAACAAAAACGCCGGAATCCGCAACGACCCTTTCGGGCTATGTCACGGGCTCCGGCGTTCAACGCTCTGGCCTCTCTCGATATGCAGGATAATCTCCGTTTTGCAGTCCCGGCAAAAAACCGGCAGGCAATCCGCCTGGGTGTCCGGGGTAATCCGCAGCAGCCGCTTGTTTCGGCGGCACACCGGACAGGTAATCCATCCGTCCTTTGGCACCAGTGTACCACATTCATTTTTCGCTCGCAACTGTTTTTCGCCTCCTTTTTCAGTCTGTGCCTAAAAAAGCCACAGCCTACAAGTATAAAGCTATCCTATAGCTTTATTCCTTATAGTTCATTTTCTAAATTAAAGCACTTATTTTTTCATCGTTTTTTCGGGGCAATAGATGTACTCCCCCGGCTTCGGCAGGGCCACCCATCTTGCGTAAAACCCTTTAGGCGTGGAGAATCCATTGACAGTTTTGTAAGTATCCGCCTCCGTATATTTGGAATAATAGCTTTCCTTGGGAACCCGAGGTTTTCGGGATAACACGCGCACCGCAGGCGGCGGGATCATCGACTTCATGCCCCTGGGAACGCCCCACGGGTGCTTACCCAGCGGGATGAAGTCGTCCGGCTTGCAAAAGTATTCAGCCAGGCCGCGGTAGCCGTCTGCCCTACGCAGCACAGGATAGTCAGCCCGCCCCGGATTCACAAAGCCATACCGCCACAGCCCTGCCGCGTCCTCCATGGATAGCTCCCGGGCGTCGGCTACAAAGTGGATATGCCAGCGGCCATGCTCATGCCCCGCCTCCACCGCATACACATATTTCTGCAATGCCGACGGCTTCCACCGCCGAACCCGCGTGAGAAAAGCCCGAAAACATTGCCTAACACCGCCGAAGCTGTCCGGGAGATCGGCATCCCGAAATGTGAGCACATAGTGGGCGCCTGCGTAACCGAAAAGAGCCAGATACAGCTCCAACTTATCCTCGCTTTGCTTCCACAGATACGGCCCGGGCGGCGGACCGTCCCGGCATTGCTGCCGGGCGGCCCAGGCCACCTTACCGTAGTTATCGGAGTACCAGATTTTAGTCAGCGGCCCCGACTCCTGCGTGACAACGCCGTATTCAGGCATCGGCATCACCTGCCTTTGCAGCCCGGGAAATTGCCGCCAGAGTTTCGGGCGAACAGCCTGCCTGCGTGCCCGTTCTGGCAGCGGACTTGATTCCAGGATCAAGTCTAAAGATCAGCTCACAGAGCTCATCCACAACCTTTGTCAGCTCATCGATCTGGTCGATGTAGTCCCGTTGCAAAACTGACGAGGCCACCAGCTCCCGATACTCGGACAGCGTGATCCTCACTGTCAGCTCCCGGAGCTGACCGTTCTCCTCTACAAAGTCGTCATCTTCAAAGGTTCCGTAGGATGTTTTTAAGAGATCAGACATTTTCAGCACCTCCGTATAAAAAAGTTTCAAGCTCCGTCATGCAATCCTCACACAGATCAAGGACGCCGCGTACTGCTCGCCCACGGGCGCTATCGAACTCAGAATCATACAACCGCACATAATTGGCCTTGATTCCAGTGGAGCGATCACTCCCCTGATAGAAATCGTAGAACTTTCCACAGCGATCACATTTCATTGCATGCATTTTCAGCACCTCCACTCTTTATTGCGATCCACCTCAAAAACTGTACCCGGTGTTTTCTGTACTCAAAAAACAGGCGTACCCCCTTGCATACGGCGCGAAGCTGGTAGCACAATCCCCAAAGAAGAAGCCTCACCATTGCGACGAGCAAAAGGAATCCCCCAAGCACAAAAACGACAAATCCGACCAAAAGAAAGACATTCTCCATCAATCCGCACCTCCGTTTATGTTTACACTGTGCCGCGCCACGTACGCAACACAGTTCTCCGGCTCGTTGCCGCAGAGACATTGCGCATATACGCGGTAGTCGCAGATATTAGCCATTTCAGTCAGCGTCACGGTTATCGCCTCCTGGCCTTCTTCGGCGGCTCCGGCAAGGGCATCCACGCTAAAACTTTCGCGTCACGCCCCTGCGCTACTTCACCGCCCCACATTCCGTTGTATTGATAACCAATACCGTAAGTCCGAAACATTCGGTTATACGATCCAAAGCGGAAAAACTCGCACCAACAAAGCACCTCCTGGCCCTCCGGCGGCATTTTTTCAGCCGCAGGAATCCAACGCACCACCGGGGCCACATCAGCGGCGGGAGCGGAAACCAGTTCATCCAAACAAGCCTTTGCCACCGTTGCCGCATACAACATGAGCTCATCAACAAGGACCTTATCTCCACATGGGGTGTGCGCTCGTGTCTTATAGTCCGCAAACCGCGCCCGCCATTTCTCTGCGAGCTTTTCTCTCTCAATGTATTCAGTCATTTTCAGCCCTCCCGCTCGCCAATGCCTTTTCTGCATCCTCGTAGGTGAGAAATACGGTTTTGCCAATATCAGCCTGCTCGAAAGATATTTGATCGGATAGCGTCGTGTAAAATATGTTTATCTCTCCGTTACTTGCCATACCGATAAGCGCTTCGCACAGCGCGTCCTCGATAATTTCTCCGTCCTCGATGATATACAGCATACTTCCGATGCTCTGCGTAAGGACTGGCCGCACAGGCAGCACCACCACCCGTCCCTCCTTCGCGGCCCGATACAGCTTGAGAAGATGATCAATGTTATCAGGAAAAGAGCTCCACGCGCACTGGATGCTGCTAATGAGTTCCGCTGCCTCCCGGATGATAGCGCAGCCGTGGATGCCGCAGTTGTGCTCATGCCCACAGCCGAGGCAAGCGAGGCTGCCGGTCTGCATTTTCAGCCCCTGAAGAGCTCTCACAAGTGTTGCAGTATTCATCAATTGCCTCCTCCCCACTCAGGAATTTCCAGCCAGGCAAGGACCGGGAAAGGAAGCTGCTCGGCATAGGAGGACATCTTAAAGCGGAACGCCCCGCCTATCCAGTAAGCCCTTTGCCTATGGGCGTCCTCCTTCATATCTGTGCCGCTGACATCCAGCATCACCAGGCATTCGCACTCGTGCCCCGGGTTGGTGCCGCCGGGCATCCAGCAGCCGAAAGTCATCCGCCCCGGCTCCGGCATGGCGCCGCCTACGGTGGCACGCGGCTCATCCACCAGGCCCAGCAGGTAGTCCGAGGAGCATTGCAGCGTCTCCGCCATTTTCCGCAAGTTTTCGGAACGATAAGGGATAAAGTCGCCCAACTGATAATCGGACATGCCCTCTGGGATTTCACCCCGCATCACGCTGCGAAGCGTCCCGACTTTGATGCTGCCGGAATAGCCATGGGGTACGGTATCTTTATCTGATAGGCCCGCCGCATCAGCGGCTCGGACAATCCGCTGGGCATCAGCCATACCCTTACGCACGGCCTCATTCTTGGCATCGAGCTTTTTTTTCTCAGCCTTGGCCTTTGATTTCTCCTTGGCCCGCTCGTACTTATCTTTTGCTTTTCCGCACATCAGTGCGCAGGCCGCATTGTATGAGCCGCCGTCAGGATCGTGGGCACCGCCCGCGCTGCACTTCAAACAGCACTTTTCCCCATTACAGTTTTCCCAGCTGGAACAAGAGAGATCATGTTTGAAGAATTTATCCATGTGGTCGCAAGGAGAGCCATCCGGGCATTTGAAAGTAACCGAGCAATAATCCTGGCCGCTGGCCATATTCCCCGCGATATTGCGGACAGCGCCCCCGGACGGGGTTTTCTTTGGGCATACACGCTTAATGCGCTTCTGCACCTCCTCCGGCAAGCTGGCCAGCGCGTCCGCTGTGTCCTCGGGAAGTTCCCCGGCATCCCACAGGGGCTTGTAGCAGGGTGCGAGGTCGCGTTCGATCTTTTTGAGCCGCCCAAGCTTACTGCGGCTGATCCTGCACGCCTCGGCCACATGATCCCGCATCCGGCCCGGAAACTCCATGCCCTGCTCCTTGAGCTCATACAGCAGGATTTCCACCCGCTCGGCCTGCTTGGCTTTATCCGCAGAGGACATTTCGCGGGTTGCACTGTTGGCAAAGATTAAGCGGAGTTCCTGGAGCTGCTCGGGGATGTCTCCAGCCTCAACGATGCAGGCAGCCTTTTCAAACTTTGCATCCTCGGCGGCCAGCAGTTTCAGCGCCGCAAAGCGCCGGTGGCCGGAGACGATTGTGTAGCCATCCTCGGATTTTCGCACACGCAAAGGATCCATGAGGCCGCAACTTTGGATGTTGGCCGCCAGATCATCAATTCCTGATACCGCGTAGAAATTCCGCTCATCCTCGTGCAGCTGCTCCAGAGGGATGTATTCAATCCGCTCTATCCCCGTTGTGCCCGAATCGGGCACCGCCTGCATGGTTCTGGCAAAATCGCCCAGATCAAACTTCGCCATCTGCTTCCGCCTCCTCTCCCAGGTATTCCTGCACCCACAGCCGGTAGTCCTGACTGGCCGCGCTGCGGGGACTGTAATCAAAAATCGGCTGCCACACGACGGTGGATTCCGGGACCTTATCCGTGCGCCGAATCACCGTCTTAAACACCGGCAAGCTCAGCTCTCGGAGCATCGCCTCACCCTGGCGGACCAGCTCGCAGTTGTGCCACTGAGTAATCAGCACACCGGCGATTTTAATGTCGCGGTTGGCCGATCTGATTCCGTCGATCTGCGCAGCCAGATCGTGGACGCCCCACATACTAAAGCCGTCCACCAGCATGGGCATTACCACCTCTTGCGCCGCCATCAGCGCCGAGACCGATGCCGCCGTAAAGCCGGGGGGGCAATCGAAGATCATATAGTCCACCTCGCCGTCCTCGGCCACCGCGTTCCGGAAATCCCGGAGCGTAGTCAATCCGATGCCTCCCTCACGGAGAGAGACGGCGTCCATAGCGTACAGAACGGAGGACCCCGGGAGCAGCTGAATGTTGGTGCCCAGGATGGGCAGCACATTGTCCTCCCACACGGCCTCCGCCGTACCCTGGAGCACATCGGCCACCGTGGCCACATTGTCCGGGTCCAGGTCGTGGAAGTAGAAGCGGGACAGCGACATTTGGCCGTCGCAGTCCACCAGCAGGACCCGCCTACCCGCGGAGCTTAGAGCTGCGGCCAAATTGAGGGCCGTTACGGTTTTGCCCACCCCGCCCTTTAGATTCATAATTGCGATCGTTCTCATTGAGTTCATTCCTCCCTGATGTTATAAAAATAGATTCCCGGTAGCACAGTCCCGGCGCGATCCGCCGTTCCAGCACCATAAACCGACGCTGCGGATGAATCCAAACCACCACGCCGGACACGGACTTGGTTTTGATATAGCCGTGCGACTTGCAGTAGCGCAGCGCCTCCGGGACAAAGTTGATAGTATCGCCGATTTTGTACATGGCAGCCTCCTTACAAGGGCAGATTGCCCGGGTCGGGAATTTCGCGGAATTCCACCTGGCCCTGCACCTGGGCATTGCGGGATTGCGCCCGGCGATCTTCCTTCTGCCGCTTTGCATCGTTTTTGAGCTTATTCATGTAGGCCTCGGCGGCCAGCGAAACAAACGACTGGTGCGCACCGTCAAAGGCCAGGGGCCATTTGCCCAGGCGCCCCTCCTTCTGCTTGGCGATCTTCAGCACGCGGGTTTTGTCCGGGTCGAAGTCGCCGCCGGGCTTGGGACGATAGAGCAGCATAACCGCATCTGCGTCCTGCTCCAGCTGGCCGGTCTCCTTGAGATCGTGCATTGTCGGCTCCTTCCAGCCCCCTGCTTTTTGTGGGCGGGAGAGCTGGGCCAGCTCCACCACCAGGGTGTTGCTGCTCTGAGCAAAGGTGTGCAGCGCCCGGGAGATCGCGGCCACAGCCTGGGTCACGCCCGCCCGGGGATCGCCCTCCGGCGTAATAAGCTGCACATAGTCCACAAAGATGATCTCAAAGCCGTAGGAGAGGCTGATGCTCTGAATCTGGGAGGCCGTCAGGCCGGAGCTGCGCAGGAACGTCAGCCGCCGGGCGGTGAACTCGCTGCCCCCGGCAGCGGCCTTTTCAAAGTCCGCCTCCTCCATCTTTTGCCGCTTGATGGTGTTAAAGTCGATACCCAGGGCCGAGGACACAAGGCGGTCCGTCAGCTTCCGGGGGCCGGTCTCCAGGGAGAAGAAGCCCACCCGGTACTTTTTGGCCATGTGATAGGCCAGGACCAGCGCCAGGGCCGTCTTGCCCGCCGAGGGCTCACCGCCGATGACCACCACATCGCCGCGCTCGGTATATGTACCTTCGTCGATTTCGCGGATGCCATAGCCGATGTACTCCCGCTTCTTTTCCGCCGCCTGGGTCTCCATAAAGTGCCGGAAAGCGTCTTCCATGGTCCAGGCTTCCAGGTGCTTGCCTGTGGCCACCAGGTCCGTAAGGGCGGCGATCTTTTCCCGGGTGTCCTCCAGGTTGACGGCCTGGGCCAGCTCCTGGGCCAGCGACTGCACCCGGGACAGCGTGGCGCTCTCGTGCATGATCGCCGCGTACTCCCGCCAGTTGGCGGCAGTGGGCGTGATCTGCATCAGCTGCACCAGTCGCTGCTCCACTTCCGGCCCCAGCTTGCCCCGAATGGTCACCGGGTCCACGGGGCTGCCCTCCTGGAGCAGCGCCCGAGCCGCCTGGTAGATACGGCGGTTTTCCTTGGTGCCGAAGTCCGCCGGGTCCACCGCAGCCAGGATGGGCGCCGCCAGACGCTCATCCAGCAGCAGTGAGCCAATGACGGCGTTCTCCGCGTCCAGCCACGCTTGGATGGGGACGGGCGATTGCTTTACTCCTGCCAACCATATTCCTCCTTTTCCTGCCCCCTATCTGCCTGGGGAAGCTCGTCCGGTTTGAGAGGATAAACGGACAGCCAGTCCCACTCCACCGCCTTATCCAGCATAGCCAGCTTCGTGCGGCGGTTACCGCCGGAATATTCGTCCAGGCGATTCAGGATGCCGTCGATTTTCTTCATCGTGTCCACCGGCTTGCGGAGCTTCTTCCGATTTTCCAGCAGAGCCATGATGCCGTCCAGCAGTTCCTGGTCCTCCCCGGCGTACTCCTTCACACGATCCGAAACTTCACGGGGGATTATAGGGGGTTTATTCCTTCTTTCTTTACTTCCCTCTTTATTTGTTTGTGGCGGGTTTTCCGGCGACGGCTTTCCCGGTGCCGGTTTTCCCGTAGCCGGATTTTCCGGCAACGGGGCAATTTTCTCATCGTAGAGGATAAAAATGTTTGAATCAAATCGGCCAGATTTGCTGTGCCCCTGCTCTCGCAAAAGATAACCAGATTCACGCAGATTCTTCAGCGCAGCTGTGATTTTATCTCTACCGCATCCGGCCACCTTTGCAAGGCCCTTGGTTGTAAAATCCCACCCCTCGGGGAAACTTGCCATCATACAAAAAAGGCCCTTCGCTTGCAGCGTCAGCGTCTCATCCCGGAGGACTCGGTTCGGGAGGACGGTATAACCGCCCTTCCGAACCATTTTTATTTTAGATTCCATCAAATTTCCCCTTGCGAGATCGTCCGATCTCGTGTATACTTAAAGTGTTCTCAGCGGGCACCGTCCCTGGTGTTCCGACCGTACTCGGCTTCCCTCCGGGTACGGTCTTTTTTTGCGCCCTCGTCCAGCCAGCAAATGATTTTCATCATCCCAGCCGAGAGCGTCCCCGCACCGATTACGGCGCAGACCGTGCCAAACAGCTCCATCAGTCCTTCACCTCCTCGGGCGGGGCAATGGCAGCCCACAGAATATCGCTGTAGCGGATGCGCCACCGTGCGGGATTCTCCGTCCAGCAGCTGCGGCCATCCTGCCACCAGAGTTTTACGGACGACTTGTCCCGCGGGTCGCGGATGAGCTGGCCGACCACATATTCGGCCTTGCCCTCGTAAAGCCGGCGCACCACGCACAGTTGTCCCGGTTCCGGGTGGCCGCCCTTACGATTGAGGGAAAATTCTTTCCACTTCATGCGGCACCCTCCTTGCCATATTTGAGTTGGTAATAAGCCACCACCATGCCGGTGAGCTCGTCCATGATCTCATCAAAGAGCGGCTTCTCCTCCTCGGAAATGATCCCATCCTCGGCGATCTCCATAAGCTGCTTGGCCCGCGCATTGTCGGCAAATTTTGCCATGCGGTTCAGCAGCCGCAGGACGGTTTCGGGGATGCTGGCATAGTCGATATGCGGTAGCACATCAAGCTCTTCCGAGATTTTTACCGCGTAGCGGTAAACGATTGATTCGTCCCCGCTCAGGTCCGCCATTTGCCGCACCACCGGGATCGGCGGGATGCGCACATCCGTCTCGTAGCGCTTCACGCTCTCC
This sequence comes from Clostridium sp. CAG:413, assembly GCA_963650985.1. Classification (GTDB taxonomy): domain Bacteria; phylum Bacillota; class Clostridia; order Oscillospirales; family Oscillospiraceae; genus Vescimonas. The sequence goes on along the minus strand of CAVJNL010000002.1, from coordinate 34,348 downwards.
ACACTGATGTGCAGCTTCTCCGCCCAGGCCTCCTGGGTCAGCCCGGTCCGACGGCGACACGAAGCGTACAAATTAGTGCCCATTGACGCCATTGCGTCCATTCCTCCTTTGTGTTAAGTTGATTTTGTTGGTGGAGCAAAATTTTTCGCCTACGCGCCCCATGTGACCATCCACCTGGCCAGGGGCACCAGCGGGACGATGTACTTCCGCCCCACCTTCTTGGCCGGGAAATCCCGGTCGCCCAATAGGGCCATGCGATCCACGCCCAGCAGCTTGCACGACTGGTCCATAGAGATCACCTCCGCGCCCTCAAAGCGCTGCTGCAGAGCCTGCAGCTGCTCCCGGAAGCACTCACGCTCTCTCGGCATTTCGTCCGCCTCCTTTCCGTGAAATGCTCACCAGTCACACTCGAGGGTGACGCTCACAAAGTAGCTCCAGTCGACCGGCTCGCCGTACTCGAAGCACTCATCAGTGTAGGCTTCCCAAAGGTCCCACAGTTCCGCCAGGTCATAGCCGGTCTTGGCTGCCAGAGCACGAAAACGCTTGTCCAGCTGCCCAATCAACATCTGCTTCATTGCTCCCATTGAAATAATCCTCCTGTTTTTAGTTTTGGCTCTCGGCCATCAGTTCCTGCTCCGTGCAGCCCAGGGCCTGGCACAGGGCCGCCCGGTACTTCCGCAGCGGGCGGGACTTCCCGGACTCCCACAGGCTGATGCTCGCCGGGGTAACATTGATCCTATCCGCCAGTTGCGCCTGGGTAAATCCGCGCTTTTCCCGCAAATCTTTGAGCGACAAACGGCACACCTCCCTTCTTTTATTAAAATTTTAACTTGCGTTCCGACAAAAAAGGTGGTACAGTAGATTTTGAGGAAAAACTATACGCACCTTTCTTGCCGAGAGAATGAGGGTATGGGAAGGAAATGACAGCCCATCCACACCTATGCCCCGCGGTGAATATGCCGGAGCATGATCCTGCCCGCGGATAGCGGCCACAGGGAGCCCCCGGACATGGCATTTGTGAACTCATGTATGGCGACGGGGGACCTTTCGGCCTGCCCGACCCGGGGGACACTCTAAGCATAAATCGTCAATAGCCGATTGTCAATACACATTTCGTCATTTGACGAATATTTGTAGCTTTGCACAATTTTGAAAGGGTATAAGGCTGAAATGAACATAGAAATTTTTGTGCAAAATGTTAAATACTACTGTGCTATAAAAGGAGTAAAGCCAACCGTTGCCTGCGCCGAAAGCGGGGCGGGCAAGGATCTTTTAGGCCAACTCTCCAAGCGTGGAACTATACCATCCGTGGAGCGCGTCCAGCTCTTAGCGCAGTACCTGGGCTGCACCGTCAGCGACCTGCTGGGCGAGCAGGCAACTACATCGGACGCGCCCGAATCCGGGCCAAGTCTAAATGAGCAGTTTGAAAAGCTCTTTATGGAGCTAACGCCAGCGCAGCAAAACGAGATAATCGCTGAAATGCTAAAAAGAAAACAGAAAACATAAAAAGGGGAACCTAAGATGGATAGTGAATCTTATCGGAAGTTTACAAAACCCGCAGAGCTGCACAAAGCAATTAATACCCTGCGCGGCCTTGTTGCCGGAATCAACGCGGATAGAGGGGCTACGCCCAGCGAAATAAACGAACTGATCCACTGGTGTGAGCTACACTCCTGGATGCGGGACCGGCACCCCTTTTCAGAACTGATTCCCGTCATTGAGCAAGCCTGTGCGGACGGCGTAGTTACGGAAGATGAGGCGAAGGACATTCTTTGGCTATGCGGTAACTTCACGGATAACGCGAGCTACTACGATGCAACCACATCCTCCATTCAGTTCCTCTCGGGCCTGATCCACGGCATTATGGCTGATGGGGAACTGGGCGACAGTGAGGTCTCAGCGCTATCCGCCTGGATCAACGCCAACGACTTCCTCTCGGGAACATACCCATTCGATGAAATTAACAGTATGCTGTGCGATGTGCTTTCGGATCGAGTTATCACCCACGAAGAGCGCGAGCAGCTCATGGCTCTGTTCGGCGAAATCATTGACTTTACATCTTCCCTGAATCTGGTCGAAGCCGATTTTACCAGCTTGCGCAATAAATATAGCCTGAGCGGTATATGCGCCGCCTGCCCAGATATAAAGTTCCGCGATAAAAAATTCTGCTTTACCGGCGAATTCCGCAGAGCCACACGCGCCGACATTGTGGCCGAGGTTGTAAAACTGGGCGGAATAAATCGGACAGGCGTAACCAAGGCGCTTGATTATCTTGTTGTGGGTAGCGCCGGTAATCCCTGCTGGGCCTATGCCTGCTATGGGCGGAAAATCGAAGAAGCCGTTGCCCTGCGTAAAGAGGGTGCAAAAATCGTTGTCGTAAACGAAATAGACTTCTGGGACGCTGTAGACGATGCCAATGCGGGCCTTTTGGACCCGGCGTAACATGAGAAAATACCGCACAGGCCGCCGCCCCAAAGAGCGGCGGCCCGGAGGATGAATTTGTGCGCATTTTCTCCCAGCTTACACCCGAGAATCAGAATCAGGTGCTTGCTGAGATGCTAAAGCGGCAGCGAGAGCAATAACCTCCCTCTGGTCCGCCGGACCCAGCGAGGCGAAGATTTCACGGGCCACTGTCAGGGTTTCCCCTTCGGGTACATTGCGATGCGCAGTTGCGGACTGGACGGCTTCAAGTTTCCTTTTCATTTTTACTCCTCCGTTTTATTATTTCATTTCTTTAATCATTTTTATAAAGGAGAGAATAGATATGATTTGCCCAAAATGCGGAAGTGAGAATGTAACCGTTTCCATGCAGCAGGTGGCCGGAAAAACCAAGAAGCACGGCGTAGGCTTCGGCGGCCACATGAACAACGCCGCCCGAGGCGTGACCGCGGTGGCCACCCTCGGCCTCTCTAACATCTTCTGGAAAAAGAGCAAAGGCACCGAAAAAACTAAATTCAAAAACGAAAAAATTTGTCTCTGCCAAAACTGCGGGACTTCCTGGGAAATTGATTAAGGTGTTCCCTCCGCCTCCGCACAGGGTGCCGGGCCCTTTCGGCTCCTGGCTGCATCTCCACCATAGCACACAAAGCGTTGGACTTTCCAGTTCAACATTTGGTTTTGGCCCCAAAATCCGAAACAGAATTTGAGAAATTTGTCCAACATATTGGAAATTATAGAGAAAGATGCGCATTTCCATGGAAAAGTCCCTGCAAGAGCTATGCCGTGAGGCAATGATCGAGCAGAACCTCACCGTCCAAGAAGTTTCCCCCCGCTCCGAGGTTCCACGATCCAGTGTGAACCATTTTTCTCCGGCAGCTCCAAGACTTACACACTCAGCACCACCGGACCGATATGCCGCGTGTGCGGCGTTTCCATAGATCGGTTTTGCCAAATCGTTGAATTTAAGTCCGCCGAGGAACGCCTCACAAAAATGTCCCAGGATCACCAGGCCGAGATTCAAAATGCCCGGCTGTGGGGGCGCATGGAGGAGCTTTCGCAGTCCGTGGGGCGGCAAGCCCAGCGAGAGAAAATGCAGCGCACACTGCTGCTCCTGCTCTCTCTGATCTGCGCCGCGCTGCTGTGCGTGGTGGTGTGGTACATATCATTCGACTACAACATCCAAAGCAGTGGCCTTATCAAGAGCGGCGAGCTGGGGCCGGCGGCCTGGGTCGTGCTGATCCTGGTAGCGGCAGGCGTCGGCGTCATTGCCTCCGCCCTCATTTACGCACTCAGGCAATTTCCAAATACAGAAAATAAATAAAATGTGCCCGATTCGGGCACGAAAAAGAAAAGGAGAATAGAACATGAAAAAGCTCTTGTGCATTGCGCTCTGCGCACTGACCGTCTTCGCCTTAGCCGCCTGCGGCGCTAAGACAACGGACGATCCCGCAAAAACCGAACCCAAGCAGCCGCCCGTGCTGACGGGAACCTGGAAGCAGACCAACAGCGAATCGGACGACTCCTACCAGGAGGCCACCATCACCGATACTACCATCGAAGTGTATTGGGTGTCCGCCGACACGAAGGCGCTCTACTGGGCTGGTACATTTGTCGCACCCACCACAGCCGACGAGCCCTACACATGGGATTCTGCCAACGACACCGAGAAAACCTCCTCTGCCCTCCTGGCAAGCGGCGACGCAACGAAGACATTTACCTACAAAGACGGCACCCTGAGCTATGAGGTGACGGCTATGGGCGTCACCAAGACGGTAACAATGACAAAATAAGCATTATAAAAAAGGCCGTCCCCCTTGGGCGGCCTTTTGCACAAGGAGCACGAGCATGGCGAAATATCCATCCTACTATGTGAGGCCCGACGGCCTGCATGAATCCATCATCCGTGTAAACGGCAAGCGCAAGGCCTTCCGCGGGAAAACCGACAAGGAAGTCTGGGAGAAAATCAAAGCCTTTGATCGTCGCGCAGCCGAAAAAGACGCAGCTGCGGCCTCCACCTTTTCCGCCGCAGCAGAAGCCTGGTGGCGCGAAATAGAGCCAACCCTCCAGCACAACACCATCAAGAGCTACAGGCCCGCCTACGAGCGCGCCAAGGCCGAATTCGGCTCCCGCCCCGTCGGGAGCATTACCGCCCAGCAAATTGACGACTACATCCGCGACTTCTCCGCCGCCCGGGCCCGCAAGACCGTTGTGACCCAGCTCCAGGTGATCCGGCAGATTCTCCGCAAGGCCGAGGTGGACGGACGGATCAAGTATAATCCCGCCTCCGCCGTAAAGCCCCCCAGAAATCTGCCTCGCAGACGCCGAGAGGCGCCGGACAGAGATCAGATACAAAGGATCAAGGCCGGCATAAAATTGCCCTTTGGCCTGTTTGCGGCCCTGATATACTATACCGGCTGCCGCCGCGGTGAAGCCCTCGCCCTCACCGGCGCCGACATAGATCGGAAAAACAAGCTCATCCACATCCGCAAATCGGTGTACTACATGGGCAACTCGCCCCATATTAAGGAGCCCAAAACCGAGAAAGGCTTCCGCACCGTCCCCCTCCTGGATGCCCTGGATGCTGCCCTTCCCCGTAAGCTCCCCAAAGGCTACCTCTTCGCCGGTGCCGATGGGCGCCCGCTGACAGATAGCCAATTCAAAGTTAAGTACCGGGAGTATAAGGCCGCCTCCGGCGTCACCGTCACCCCCCACCAGATTCGCCACGGCTACGCCACAGCCCTCTTTGAGAGCGATATTGATCCCAAAACCGCCCAAACCCTCCTCGGCCACGCCCAGCTCTCCACCACGATGGACATCTATACCCATGTTTATGCCGATAAATTAAAGGCCGCCGCCGAGCAGATGAATAAAAAATTTTGATTTCAGCTATGAACACAGCCACGAACACAGTCCACCGCTTTTCCTTTATATTTCGCCGAAAAATATAGGGTTCGAATCCCTCCGCTCCGACCATAATGTGGACACAAAAAAGATGCGTCCGCCGAAAAGCCCGATTTTATCGGGCTTTTTTGCTGCCCAAATGCCGGGTTTTCGAGATGCATATTTGAAGATGTAAAACCGCTGGTTTCCCTTTGGGTGCAGTATTGAACTCCCGTACAACCAAATATTTGCAGACGGCGGACAAGTTTTGACTTGCCCGCCGTCTTGCATTTTCCAAGCCCGAAGTTTTGCAAACGACTTTGGGCTTTTTCTATTTCACAAAAAGGAGCGATCGAAATGTACTTCACAAGCACGCCAGCCCTCAATAGTATGGAGGCCATGTATCGCGGCACCAAGCGCAATGCGGAAAGTGAACTGGACTCAAAAAACGTGCAGGTCGGGTAAGTGACGAGGAGTTATTTACCCGGCTTTTCAATTACGGCGTCTGCCAGATGCATCTATCGCAAGATGAATTTTGGCTGATGCCGTTTGGCCTGTTCATGGATCTTTGGGAATGCCATCGGCAGTATAACGCCATTTCCAAGCCAAAGCAGAATTTGACCATTGATGAGATCATCCCCTACGGCATTTGAGTGATTATGCGACCAAATTGTAAAATTTTATGGTCACGGCTGGCGTCCTTGACTCGTGGCTCTATTTAGGGTATAATATAGCCACAAGAAAGGAGATGATATCATGCAGATCATTCCTATGCGTGATTTGAAAAATACCGTTGAGGTCGAGCGCCGCTGCGCCGAGGAAAACGGTCCGGTGTATGTTACAAAAAACGGATATGGTCGTCTGGTTGTTATGGAAATCGAGTATTTCGAGCGAACTATGCGGAAGATGTATGAGGCTCAGGCACTCATCGCCGGAATGGATGATGTGAAAGCCGGTCGAGTGGTGGATGGAGCTTCCGCCCTCAAGGGACTGAGGGACAAATATGGCGTCTGAATTCAGTTATAAGCTGACCACCAAAGCGGAGGCAGACTTGGACGAGATCGTGTCATATATTGCCGTCCGGCTTGAAAAGCCACAGGCTGCTACCGGCTTCTTGAACAAGTTACCGGATGTTATCCATGAAGCCTATTCGTTTCCGGAAAGCGGCGCTCTAGTCGTCAATGAATTTCTCCCGTACAAGGACATCCGCAAAAAGCTGGTCGGCAACTATATTATGTACTATTTCCCAGACATGAATGCCGAGACAGTATATATTTTGCGGGTCATATACGGACGTAGGAATCTGGATGAAATTCTTAGGGAAATGAGCTTTTCCTAAAACAAAATCTAATGAGGAGCGACCTTTCGTCAAAATGCCCCAGGGCGCTTTTAATCTTTTATATTTCCTCCCGCTCACGATCCCATCTCGCGGCCCCGCCGCTGCGCGATCGGCGGAATTTTCATCTGCCCGCGGTACTTAGCCACCGTGCGGCGGGAAATGGTCACGCCGCTTTCCGCCAGGGCGGCGGCCAGGTCCTCGTCGGACAGCGGGTGCGCCGGGTCCTCCTTTTGCACCAGGGCCCGCAGCCGCTGCTTCACTGCCACCGAGGACAGTTCCCCCTCCCCGCCATAGGCCGCCGGGGTGGAAAACAGGCTCCGCAGGGGCAGCACGCGCCCCTCAAACTGGATGTACTTGTCCTGCACCGCCCGGCTGACGGTGGAGGGGCTGATCTCCAGCTCCTCGGCAGCGTTCTGGATGGTCATAGGGTGCAGCTCGCCGCCGGAGAAGAAATCCCGCTGGCAGGCCGCCACATATTGCAGCAGCCGCCGGAGGGTCTGCCCCCGGGCCTGTACGCCCCGCAGTAGGCCGTTGGCCTGCTGGAGCTTCCCCCGCAGGTACTCCCCCAGCTCCGGGTCGTCGGTGCTCTCCAGCAGAGCGCGGTAGTGCCCGTCGATGGCGATACGCGGCTGGGCGGCGGTGTTCAGCTCCACCGTCAGGCCGCAGCCCTGCCCGGTGATAAAAGCGTCCGGGATGACAAATGCGTCGTAGTCGTGGGACCCGAACCCCTGGGAGGGAATGGGGTTCAGCCGGGATATGACCCCCACCGCCTCCATAATCGACTTTTTATCCGTATGAAACTGCTTCGCCAGCTCTGCATACTGCTTTTTGGCCACCTGCTCCAACCCGCTGCGCACCAGCCCCAGGGTCAGGGCATTGAAATGTGTCCCCTGGGAGAGCTGGAGTATCAAGCACTCCGACAGGCTCCTGGCCCCCACCCCGGGCGGGTCCAGCATCTGCACGGCAAAGAGGGCCTGCTCCAGCAAAAACAGCGGCTGCCCGGTCTCCCGGGCCAGGTCGTCTAGAGAGCAATCCAGATAGCCCCGGCTGTCCAGGCAGTCCACCAAAAACCGGCACAGAGGCTGGAGCTGGGCGTCTATCAGGGCCGACTGGCCGATCTGCGCCAGCAAATGGTCCCGCAGGGACTCCGCTTCACCGGATGCGGCGGCCAAAGGGTCCCCGTCGGCACTGTCCGTCCGCCTGCGGGCAAAGCAGTCGTCCCAGGAGTCGTATTGGGTGAGATTCGGCTCGGCGGGCGCGTCGGCGGAAAGCTGGTCCAGGGAGGGCAGGTCAACCTCCAGCATGGGGTTTTCCAGGGCCGCCTCCTGCACATATTGCAGCAGGTCCATTGCCGGGAGCTGCAAGCATTCCAGCGCCTGGCGCATAGCCGGCGTCAAGCTCAGCTTCTGCGCCTGCTCCAATTTTTGTATAAACTGCACTTCCCACACCTCACCTTTTTCTTGTTTTTATGCTATTATAGTGGTAAAAAAGGAAAAAAACAAGAGGCTACTCGCTTTTGCTTTGGAGACAGACAGCAAAATCCGAAGTCTTGCACAGCTTTTCCTGTGTGCAGCACACTGTAAGTGGGCAATTTTGTGTATTATAAAAATACAAAAGGGAATTTGAAGTTTTTTCTGTGGAAAATGTCAAATTCTTCAAGGAAATATTCACAAAACTTACAAAACCAAATTCTGAGAAAAGCGAGGATGATCCTATGAAACAGACAGTTGACAGACCGATCCGGCTGGGTATGCACACCTACACATTGCACTTTTTCGGCTTTGGTGAAAGCTGGGGATTTGGCAAGGACTATTATTTTGACCAGGTCATGAGCCTGTATGAGCTGATGGACAAATGCGTGGAGTGGGAGCTGGACGGCCTGCAGATCACCAAGGTCGACCTGCTGGCCACCGGCACCGCCGACCCCTTCGGCACGGAGAACCTGCACAAGGTAGCCGCCTACGCCAAAAAGTGCGGCCTGTTCCTGGAGTTCAATTCCTCCTTTAACGCCGGCAGCGACTCCCGCGTGAACTGCACCGTGGAGGAGGCCCTGCGCATCGGCCACGACCTGGGCGCGGAGCTGGTGAAGTTCAGTCTGGATATCATCCGCCCCCGTGAGCTCTTCGGCAGCTGGATGCACCCGGAGGTGATGAAGCAGCTTCTGGTGCGCTACGACCAGTTCAAGGCCGCCATCCCCCTGATCGAGGAATACGGCATGCAGGTGGCCATTGAGAACCACACCGACACCTTCACCGACGAGATCCTTTGGCTGGTGGATAAGCTCAACCACACCCTCATCGGCACCTGCGTTGACAACATGAACGCCTACTATGTCACTGAGAATCCCCACTCCGCCTTTGAGAAGATGCTGCCCCAGGCCTACTGCTGCCACTTCAGCGATGACCTGATCTACACCGATCCCCTGGGCGTACACACCGTAGGCGCCCCCCACGGCCAGGGCTCCATGGACTGCGCCCGCATGATCCGCATGATCCGCGAAAAGTCCCCCATGGACAAGATCATCATGGAAAACGAGATCGCCTTCCGCAGCATCGACGAGCCCATCGAGGAGGCCCGTGCCCGGGAGATGAAAGCCTGCGAGGAGAGCATCGCCTACCTGCGGGGCCAGCTGAAGCTGGGCGTGCGCAACCGCTGAAAAATATAGAGAATCGAGAATGAGGTAACAGATATGAATATGAAATCCAAAGAGCAAATGATCCACGAGGCGGCCATGGAGATCCTGCGGGATGTGGGCATCGTATTCCATAACGACGAGGCCGTAGAGGTCCTGAGATCCAACGGCATCAAGGTGGAGGACCACACCGCCTTTTTCACCGAGGAGCAGATCATGCACTATGTGAAGATGGCCCCCTCCTCCTTCACTCTCTACGCCCGGAACCCCAAGTACAACATGATCGTCGGCGACGGCCATGTGAACGCCGCCCCCGCCTACGGCTGCGCCTTCACCGCTGACCGGGAGGGCAATAAGCACCCCGGCACCATCGCCGACTATGTCAAGTGTGCCCGTTTGGTGCAGGAGGCCGATGTGTACGACATCAACGGCGGCATCACCATCCAGCCCTGCGATATGGCCGACGACACCGCTCCCGCGGGTATGTTCTACGCCACCATCCTCAATTCCGACAAGGTCATCATGATCTCCACCGGCAATAAGAACATCATGGAGGGCCTCATGAAGGCCGGCTGCGAGATGTTCGGCGGCGAGGAAGCCTTTGCCGAAAAGCCCCGCATGATCACCCTCATCAATACCAACTCCCCCCTGTCCCTGGACGGCAGAATGTTGGACTGCCTCATGACCCTGGCTAAGTACGGCCAGCCCGTCATCGTGTGCCCCGCCGCCATGCTGGGTGCCACCGGTCCCCTGCCCATTGCCGGCACTGTGGCCAGCGGCACCGCCGAGGACCTGGCCGGCATCGCCCTGGCCCAGATGATTCGCCCCGGCACCCCCGTGGTGTTCGGCATGCAGTCCAACGCCATGGATATGAAGGGCATGATCTTCGCCTGCGGCTCCCCCGAGGGTGCGCTGATGCAGGCTTGGGGCGCCCGGATGGCCCGGTTCTACGATCTGCCCTCCCGCGGCGGCGGCAGCCAAACCGACGCGCCGGTGGTGAATGTCCAGGCGGGCTATGAGTCCATGCTGACCTTCTTCTCCGCAACCGCCGCCGGGATCAACCTGGTCATGGAGGCAGGCGGCATCGTAGACAGCGTCAACGCCACCTCCTTTGATAAGCTCCTGGTGGACATGGACATCATTCGCCAGGTGAAGATCGCCACCGCCCCCCTGGAGGTCAATGAGGAGACCATCGACATGGAGGAGATCAAGGAGTGCGAGCACGACGGCAGCTTCCTCACCTGCGACTACACCCTGGATAACTTCATGGATCTCTATATGCCGCGCATCGGTGCCCGTGGTGCCAAGGGCTCGGCCTATATCGAGGAGAATATTGACAAGGAAATGGCCCGTATGCTGGAGGCTCATGCCCAGCACGGCCCCAAGCTGGATGACGACCTGAAAGCCCGCGTCCGCCAGGTGCTGATGCAGGAGACTGGCATCTCCGCCCAGCAGTTGGATGCCATCGAGGCTCTGTAATATCTATCCCCCAACCGGGTGCGGCAAGGACAGCTTGCCGCACCTTTTTCGCCGCCCCACCCCGGATAAAAAAAGAAAAAAAGTCAAACATTCAGGTGCTGCGGCAAAGTCGGGCATTGACCGCATATAGTATAATAGTGCTATCAGAGAATAATATTTTTCCATTTTCACTTAAACCCCGGATATAGCCCGGAATTTCCGCCAAAAGAGGTGTGGTTTATGAACATGAAATTTGTTTCTATGGCATTTCATCCCTCCTTTACCGAAACGGTGACGGCTTTGAATATCGACTCCGAGATGGAGGACGAATTTCGTGATATTTTCGACCAATGCGTGGCCGTAGCCCGTCCCAAGGCGGTGTTCTGCCTGGCCCCGGTACACCAGGAGGAGGGCGAGACCGTCATTGGCTCCCAGCGCTTCAAAAGCCGCATCATGCGCGTGAACCTGGAAAAAGTGCGCCGGGCCTTTCCCTACGCCGTCACCTGTGGCCGGGAGCTCTACGACCTGGCCCAGTCCACCGATGACCCCCTGGAGCGCTGGTGGATCGACTGCTTCTCCCAGTACTCCATGCGCGCCATAGACGCGGAAATGACCCGGGTACTCAAACAGACCTACGCCCTGGGCCACACGGCCCGGATGAACCCCGGCTCCCTGCCGGACTTCCCTATCACCTGCCAAAAAGCCCTGTTCCGCCTGCTGGAGGGCGGCACCGACCGGATCGGCCTGGAGCTGACGGCAAGCTGCCTGATGCTCCCCTACAAGTCCGTCTCCGGCTTCGTATACGAAACGGAGGTCACCTTTGAAAACTGCATGCTCTGCCCCCGTGAAAACTGTCCCACCCGCCGCGCTCCCTACGACGCGGCCCTGAACGCAAAGACCTATCACCTGTCCGAGCGCGACATGCAGCCGGAGGTGCACGCATGATCGGCATAGGCATCGACACCGGCGGCACCTGCACCGACGCCGTGGTCTACGACCGGGATAACGACAAGATTTTATTCGCCGCCAAGGCGCAGACCACCCGCCACGACCTGAAAATAGGCATCGGCCACGCCCTGGAGAAGATACCCTTAGACCTGCGCCGGCAGGCGCGATATGTAGCCCTCTCCACCACCATGGCCACCAACGCCTGCGTGGAAAACGAGGGTGGCCGGGCGGGTCTGATTCTCATCGGTGCCCACCCCAAGGTAGTGGCGCAGAATGGCCGGGCCTACGGTCTGCCCGCCCCGGACAAGCTCTGTCTGCTGGAGGGTCATCCCGGATACCCCCTGGCCGTAGACGAAGCCGCCCTGCGCAAAGAGCTTTTGGAAAAGTTCTCCGACTGCGGGAGCATGGCTATCGTGCAGATCGACCCCATGGACGATGGCGGGGCCCTGGAGCGGGACTGCGCCAGACGGGTGGAGGAAATTCTGCATGTGCCCTGCGTGCTGGGCAGCAATCTCTTTTACGAGCGAAACATCCTGCGCCGTGGCGCTAGCACCCTGCTCAACGCCCGGCTGCAGCCGGTAATGGGCCGGTTTTTAGACGCTATGGAGGCCTCCCTGCGGCGGCTGGATATATCCGTTCCGGTGTGGATCGTGCGCAGCGATGGGACGCTGATGTCCCGGCGCTTTGCCGCCGCCCGGCCCGTGGAGACCCTGCTGTGCGGCCCGGCGGCCAGCGTCATCGGCGGCCAGCACCTTTCCCATGAGAAAAACGCGCTGATCGTAGACATGGGCGGCACCACCACCGACATCTCCGTGGTGCGGGACGGTACGCCCATCACCGCCGGTGACGGCATCCAGATCGGCCCCTGGCGGACCATGGTCCACGGGGTCTACATCCACACCGCAGGCCTGGGCGGCGACAGCCGCATCCTCATGGGTGAGGGCGGTATTTCCCTGGATAGCCGCCGGGCCATCCCCCTGTGCCTGCTGGCCCGAGAGCACCCCAGCGTCCTGCCCAAGCTGCAAAAGCTGGCCCAGTTGGGCGCATCTCAGTTCCTTCCCCAGCATGAGTTCATCGTCCTGCTGGAAATGCCGCCGGAGGACGGGCGCTACGACGAGAAAGAGTTGGCCATCTGCCGAGCCCTGGAGCAGGAGCCCCTGCGCCTGGAGGAGCTGGCGGAAAAGGTAGGCGGCTCCGTGTACGCCCTGCCCCTGGCCCGCCTGGAAAACGAGGGCATCCTCCTGCGCAGCGGCCTCACCCCCACAGACATCCTGCACCTGCGCGGCCAGTTCACAGACTTTGACGCCCGTGCCTCCCGGTACGCGGCCCAGTGGATGTGCTTTTGGCTGGACATGACCATCGACCAGCTCTGCGCCGAGGTAGAGCGGCAAGCGGTGAAAAAGCTCTACTGCCAACTGGCCCGGGTCCTGCTGGAGACCGGCTGCGGCCTCCCTCCGGCGCTGAAAACGCCCCGCACTTTGGACGCCCTGGCCGAGCAATGCTACCGGGTAGCCACGACCCCAGATTGCACAAGTGCCCTGCGCCTGCAAACGGACGCGGTGCTCATCGGCGTAGGCGCTCCAACCCGCTTTTTCCTGCCCCAGACGGCGGCCCTCTTGGGCACTATCTCCCTGCTGCCCGAATACGGCAGCACGGCCAACGCTTTGGGCGCAGCGGTGAGCAACATCAGCGCCAGCGCGCAGCTTGTGATACGCCCCACCTGCGAGGACCTGACCACCTTCTACGAAGAGCGGTTTCTGCTCAGCGGCAGCGGCCTTGCTCCCCGCTATTTTGACGACCTGGACACCGCCGTGCAGGCGGCCCGGGACCTCTCCGCCCGCATGGCGGAGGACCGAGCCCACAGCATGGGCGCCCTGGGGCAGCTCACGATCCGCACCGAGGAAAAGCGCGACTACGCCACAGCGTACTCCGCCCCTCTGCTGGTCTCCGTCACGGTGGAGAGCCGCGCCTCCGTGGTGCAGGAGGACGCCCCCCAAGCCATTGCCCCGGCCCTTTGATCCACCGAATTTGTACACCAAACCGGTGGAAATGATACAGCTTCTCATACATTGTATTCCAATTTTTCATAGTCGTAGAAAAATGCCATTTTTCGTATTTAATTCATAGTTTTTATATGCTATACTTATTATAATATAAAGTAAAGTAGGTGCCACAAAATGGCTAAAAAAGACCGGCGTCTGAATCGGCCTATCGACACCCAGCACGCGGCCCAAATGGTGGATGCGTTTTCCCTGGCCTGCGGCACCCCGTGCCGTCTGCTGGATGAAAACGGCGATGTGCTGCTTCCGGCGGATCCGGGCGGCCACACCCTCTGCGACCAGTGCCAGGCGATCCTGTGTCCCGGCCAGTCGTGCCAGAGTCTGCACACCTACGGCGGGCGGCAGTCCGAGCGCTTCGGCGGGCGGTACATCTACTTCTGCACCATGGGCATGGGCTGGATCGCCGCGCCCATTCTCCTGGGCGGCAAGGTGGTGGGCTCCCTCTCCTGCGGGCCTATCATGATCATGGACCTGGACGACTACATCGCCAGCACCCCTTCCCTGCAAGACAACATGTCTTTGGACCGGCTGGAGCTGATCAGCCGCCTCCTGCGCCAGTTCCCCCGGCGAAATCCGGAGGACCTGAACTATCTTTCCTTACAGCTCCTGGCCTCGGCCCTGTACATAGGCGACAGCAGCATGGCTGTCATCCAGCGCCGCCACCAGGCGGAGCAGTACCAGTCCATCGGCCAATACCTGCAGCAATATAAGCTCAAAGACACCCCCACCACCTACCCCATCGACAAGGAGCAGGAGCTGGTGAAGGCCATCTCCGAGGGAGACGAGCGGGACGCCCGCCGTCTGCTCAACGAGATATTGGGTTACATCTTCTTCGCCACCGGCGGCGAGTACCAGGCCATGCGGGTGCGTTCGCTGGAGCTGATGTCGGTCCTCTCCCGTGCAGCCATCTCCGGCGGCGCAGACCAGGGAAGTGTGCTGGCAGAGAACCAGCAGTTCATGGAGGAGAGCGACCGTCTGCACTCCACGGAGGACCTTGTGGGCTGGCTGACCCGGCTCATCACCCGCTACGCGGGCCTGGTGTTCGAGCAGGCGGATGTCAAGCGCAAGGACATCCTCTATGATGCCATCAACTATATGAAGCAGCACCTGGCCGAGCGCATCACCCTGGAGGACACGGCCCGCCAGGTGGGCTTCTCTCCCAACTATTTCAGCAAAGTTTTCAAAGACGAGATGGGCTGCACCTTCAGCCACTATCTCAGCAAGCTGCGCATCGACCGCAGCAAGGCATTGTTACTGGTAAGTAAACTCTCCATCCGCGAGATCTGCGATGCCGTGGGTTACGAGGAGCAGAGTTACTTTATAAAGGTGTTCACCCGCTTCACCGGTGTGACGCCGGGGAAATTCCGAAAAAGAGGCGGGCGTCTGGACAGCAGCAAAGAGCGCGACAGCACCGTTCAGTGAGAAAAAAGGAGGAGCAACCTATGAGTACCTTAAACGAGATTTCCGAAGCCATGCAGAAGGGCCGTGCAAAGCTCATCAAGACCTTGGTCCCCCAGGCATTGGAGGAGGGCATTCCTGCTCAGGACATCCTGCAAGACGGCCTGCTGGCCGGTATGGATGTGGTTGGCCGCCGCTTTAAGGCCAATGAGATCTTCGTGCCGGAAGTGCTGGTGGCTGCCCGCGCTATGAATGTGGGCGCGGAGCTGCTGAAGCCCTACCTGTCCGAGGCGGGCGTGGAGCCCAAGGGCAAGGTCATCCTGGGCACCGTCAAGGGCGACCTGCACGACATCGGCAAGAACCTGGTCCGCATGATGCTGGAGGGCAAGGGCCTCACCGTCATCGACCTGGGCGTAGATGTGCCCCCCGAGAAGTTCATCGAGGCCGCCATTGAAAACGACTGCACCATCATCTGCTGCAGCGCCCTGCTGACCACCACCATGCCTGTCATGGGCGAAGTGGTGGAGAAGGCTGTGGAAGCCGGTGTGCGCGACAAGGTGAAGATCATGATCGGCGGTGCCCCTGTAACGGAGGCCTTCGGCCAGTCCATCAACGCCGACGCCTACACTCCCGACGCCACCACCTGCGCCGATGTCGCCATGCAGCTTCTGGCCAGCTAAGGCCCCCACTCCCCCGTCGGCTTACGCGGCTCCATGCCTGCGGCTGCGCCGACGCGCAGCGAAGCTATAAAAATCATACGCGGGCAAAAATTCCTGTAAAGCCAGGGGTTTTTGCCCGTTTTTTCACAGGAGGACTCAAATGCCCCAAGTAAAAATTTATGCCCCCGGCGGCCAGGTGTCCACCCGGGAGGTGCCCGCAGGGACCCTGCTGCTCCACGCCCTGGACGGCGGGGTGGAGACCCCCTGCGGCGGCCATGGCCGCTGCGGTAAGTGCCGGGTGACGGCCCAGGGCGCGGTTTCTAAACCCGCCCCTCAAGAGGAAGCTCTGCTGGGTGCGGAGGCCCTAAAGAGCGGCGTCCGCCTGGCCTGCCTCGCTACGGTGGAGGGCGACTGCACCGTGACCCTGGATGCCGACCGGGCCGTCCGTGCCATCAGCGGCGACGGCATCATGCCCGCCTTTACCCCGGTCCCCATTTTTGAAAATTACGGCGCAGCGGTGGACATCGGCACCACCACCCTGGCCGCCCGGCTCTATGGCCGCACCGGGGCCCTACTGGCCCAGGCGGCGGCCCCCAACCCCCAGCGGGTCTACGGTGCGGATGTCATTTCCCGCATCGAAAAGTCCCTGGCCGGCGACCGGGAGCCCCTGGCCCAGTGCATCCGGGACGGCATCGACGCGCTGCTCCGCCAAATGGAAAACCAGTCCGGCGTAGCCCCCGAGGCGGTGGACACCGTTGTCCTCACCGGCAACACCACCATGCTCTACCTCCTCACCGCCCGGGATGTGGACTGCCTTTCCCACGCCCCCTTTATCGCGGACGAGCTCTTTGGCCGCTACGCCGAGCCGGAGGAGCTGACCCTCTCCGCCGCCCCCAAGGCCCGGCTGTACCTGCCCCGCTGCATGTCCGCCTTCGTAGGCGCGGACATCACCTCCGCCCTGGTAGCCAGCCAAATTTGTACCCATGCTGAGAGCGCCCTCCTGGCGGACATCGGCACCAACGGCGAGCTGGCCCTGTGGCACAGTGGCCGCCTGCTCTGCTGCTCCACCGCCGCCGGGCCGGTTTTCGAGGGTGCCACCATCTCCCAGGGTATGCAGGCCGCCCCCGGTGCCATCGACCGCGTCACCTATGAAAACGGCAAAATTTCCTGCCACACCATCGGCAACGCCCCCGCCGTGGGCATCTGCGGCAGCGGCATCATCGACGCGGCAGCCGTGTTCTGTCAAAACGAGATCATCGACGAGACCGGCGCTTTCACCGACGAGGAGGACGCCTACCCCCTGACCCCGGAGGTCTCCCTGACCCAAAAGGACATCCGCATGCTGCAATTGGCTAAGAGCGCCATCTGCGCCGGGATGCTCACCCTGCTGGAGACCGAGGGCATCGACGCCGAAGGCCCCGCCCGCCTCATCATCGCCGGTGGCTTTGGCAGCTTCCTAAACCTCCACAGCGCCGCCATCATGGGCCTCTACCCCGCCGATTTGGAGCCCCGGGCCCAAGCCATCGGCAACGCCGCCCTGGTAGGCGCGTCCATGATGCTCCTGCGCGGCGAATACCAGCAGCAAGCCACCGCCCTCGCCGAGCTGTCCGAAACCGTAGACCTGAGCTCCAACCCCATCTTCATGGACAACTATGTGGAGTGTATGTCCTTTGAATCCGACTGATATTTGCATATAAAAATCGCACCGGGCGCACACCCAAGATCAGGTGTGCGCCCGGCGCTTTTATAGGATAAGGATAAGACGAGACTGTCGATAAATTGGTGCAATTTGCGATAACGGCAAGGAAGGGAGTGTGAGGGAAACCCAAGAAGGGTGTCCCTCACCATTAAAATCAGTCGTTTTTGGAACTTTTTCAAAGTTTCAAAAACGCAGCCAGCGTGGCGAAAAGACTTTTTCGCCACGCTGAAGACTTCCCGTGCTTAGCGCTGATAGAATTCCTTCACCGCAGCGAAGAAGGCGTCGATGTTGTCCCAGCTACTCAGCGGGGGAATATCGCAGCCGGAGGAGATAACGAAGTTCGGGTACTTGCAGCACTTCTCCATAACATCCAGGGTGGCGGCCCGGACGGACTCGGGGGTGCCGCCGCGGAACTGCTCGGCGGGGCTCACATTGCCCAGGCAGATGATGTCGGCAGGAGCCTTCTCCATGATCTCCTCCATCTTCACGGCGTTGCCGAAGTGGTAGGCGTTAGCGCCGCAGCTAAAGATGGAGTCCAGGGTCACATTGGCGGTGTTGCCGCAGTTGTGGTAGATCACAGCGAAGCCCTCGTCCTTCACTGCGTCCACAATGCGCTTGCAGTAGTCGCCGGAGAACTCCTGGGCCAGTCCCGGGGACAGCAGGCCCGCCAGAGGCTCGGCGATGACCACGCCGTGGGCGCCCACCGCCTTGTAGGCCAGGATGTACTTGGTAATGAACTCGGTGGTCTTTTCCAGCACCGCGTGCATCATGTCGGGCTCGTCATAGCAGTAGAGCATAGCCTCGGTCACGGAGACCAGGCGGCCCGCCAGGGAGAAGGGCCCGATCACGCCGGCCAAAACGGGGCGGTCCTCAATGAGCTTCAGCGACTTTTCAATGGCCTCGATGTACAGGCCCGTGCGGCCCTCGCCCACCTCAGGCACGCGCAGCGCCTCGGCCTGTGCCAGACGCTCGTCCTCGTCCACCTCGGTGGAAATAACGGGACCCACGCAGGTGGGGACCTCGTCGTCGGACACATGGATGGGAGCGCCGAAGCACTCAGCCTCCACAGACAGGTCCATCAGGCTCACGGAAGCGCCGGCGTCCACCCGGTCGGCCACCAGCTTCATGCCCTTGGCCTGCATACCGCTGTCAGAGATCAGGTCGCGCACAGTGCAGTTCATCAGTTGGATGGAGGGGAAAGACAGCACAGGCAGAGCCTTTTTCACCGGTGCCGCCAGCAGGTCCTTGGTCCACTGATCCATATTCATCTTGCTCATTCTAATGTCCTCCTTGCATTTTTTGTATGTAAGTTTTGTGTTTTTTGCTTTGCTGTTCCATGGCCTTATTAAACCATATTGAACTGTAAAATTATATGTTCGTTTGACACAAAAATAGTAAAATTATACGAACTTCCCCATTTTTTATCCCCATGAAATTGGGCAGAAATTTGCCGTCTGTTAAGGCTCCCTTCAAAGCCCGCCGCAGACGGCATTTTTATGATACAAATCCGCGAAAGAATAACATATTTTTGTTGTTTTCTTCTATTTTTCTAAAGTTCTGCACAGGGTACCCGAGATAGGGCACAGAGTTTTTCCGGGAATATGGTATCCTTTCCTTAGTGAGAATGTACAAAAACCTATGCAAAAAGTTGGTTGTGTATGGCTCTTTTTTCATGCTGAAAAAATGTTATAATGGGGCTAACAATATGATACTTTTTTGTTCATATTCGCCGCTCCCGCCGCCAACTTTTGCAAAAAAGTGTAACAGGAGGAGAACTCACAATGAAAAACCAACTCAACAAGAAAGAAGGTATCTGGTCAAAGATCGACCTGCACATCCTGATTCCCGGCGCGGTATGTCTGCTGCTGATCGTTGTACTGGGCGCGGTGATCCCCGACAGCTTCAACACCGCCCTGCTGAACGCTTTGGACTGGATCATGGAGCACTTTAAGTGGGTCTATGTTCTCTGCGTACTGATGGTGACAGCCCTGTGCGTGTTCATCCTTTTCAGCAAGTGGGGCAATATCCGCCTGGGCGGCAAAAACGCCAAGCCCAGCCTGAAAAGCAGCACCTGGTTCACCCTGTCCATCACGGGCACCATCGCTGTGGGCATCTGCTTCTACGGCGTGTCCGGCCCCGTGAACCTGTTCATGAATCCCCCCGCCTTCCTGGGCGTGGAGGGCGGAACGCCCGAAGCAGTGGTGCCCACCCTGGAGTACTGCTTCCTGCACTACGGTGTGCCCCCCTTCTTCCTGATCTGCTGCGTGGCCCTGGTCATCTCCCTGGTGTACTACAATGGCCGCCAGACCCTGAAGGCCAGCTCCACTCTCTCCCCCCTGCTGGGCGATAAGTGCCACGGCATCATCGGCACCCTCATCAATGTTCTGGTCATCATCTGCATGATCGACTGCGGCACCAACATGGGCCTGGCCGTCATCCAGCTCAACTCCGGCATCGGCACCGTGGCCGGCATGGCCGAGACCCCCAGCTTTGAGCCCTACATCGTCATTGTTTACACCGCCCTGGCCATCCTGTTCGCCTGCTCCGGCGTACACAAGCTCATGGGCAAGCTCAGCAATTTCAATGCCATCTGCTACTTTGCCATCATGCTCTTCGTACTCCTGGTGGGCCCCGCCAGCGGCAATCGCCTGTTGACCCTGGGCTTCGAGTCCCTGGGCGAGTACATCAAGGACTTCATCCCCATGATCTCCTTCGGCGACTCCGTGGGCCAGACCGGCTGGCAGAACAACAACACCATGTTCTACTACTCCTGGAACCTGGTGCCCGGCCTGCTGCAAGCCCTGTTCTATGTGTCCATCGCCTATGGCCGTACCCTGCGCCAGTTCATCCTGGTCAACTGCATCCTGCCCGCCGCCGTCACCGGCCTGTGGTATGTGATCTTCGGCGGCACCGCCATGCTGGAGATCCTGGACGGCAGCCCCCTGTATGACCTGATGCTCCAGTATGGCGACGGCATCGCTACCTTCGCTTTCCTGGATATGCTTCCCGGCGGCGGCTTCCTGAAGTGGTTCTTCATCATCCTGGCCATGATCACCTTCATCACCTTCGCCGACTCCATCTGCTACTCCATCCCCATGCTCTTCATGAAGAAGACCGAGCTGGACCCCTCTCTGACCAAGGTCCCCAAGAGCTTCAACGCCACTGTGGGCCTGTTCATGGGCTTCCTCACCTTCGTGCTGCTGTATGTGGGCGGCTACGATGCGCTGAACTCCGCCATCGTAGTCTGCGGCTTCCCCGCGGCCATCGTAACGGTATTCGTGGTCATCGCAGCGGTGAAATTCCTCAATAACCGCAAGAGATTTGACTACACCTACCGGGAGGAGATCGGCTTAGAGCCCGTCATCCCCGGCGAGGACCCCGGCGATCCGGTGCCCGAGGTGCTGGACATCATCGAGTAATTCATCCCCTATAACCTCTATAAGATTTGTCTCTCTTTCGGCGGCAGCCGGGGCGCTCCCAAGGCAGTGTTCCGGCTGCTGTCTTTTCCGCTTCCGGGGCGCAAAAAATTTTGCAATCAAGCCTATTCTATGCTATAATAAAGAAAATTGAGAGGAGGCAGAGCCATGCACATAGAGGATACCCTGTCGCTTTTGTCGGAGTGCGACCTGGGTGCCCTGCTGACCCGGGCCGACAGCACCGTGGTCCGAGCCAACGATGCAGCCCGCACGCTTTTGGGCCGGGACCCCCTGGGAGAAAAGCTGGAGGAGCTGGCCCCACACCTGTGGCGGGAGCGGGAGAAAAAGCTCTACACCAATCCCACCTTCGGCTTGTACCTCCTGCGCTGCCCCACCCCCCGGGTGGAAACGCCCCCGGACGAGACTCTCATCGTCTTCCGCAACGCCACCAACGATGCCTGCCACGATATGCTCCTGCAAGTGCTGGGCCGGGTCAGCGAGTCGGTGATACTGTTTGACCACCGGGAGCGCATTTACCTGCTCAACGACGCGGCGGAGCAGATGGACTCTATCGTCACCGGCGATGTCCGGGGCGAGGCGGACGCCGATGTGTACCGCGCCCAGTCTGGCAGCAAGCTGGCCATTCCCGAGGTCCTGCACACCCGCCGGGCCATTTTGAATTTGCAGCAGCAGTATGTCACCCGCTATGGAAAAGAGGTCCACGTCATCACGGACCTCTACCCCATCGTGCAAAACGGCCAGGTCCTGGGCGCGTTCAATGTCATGAAAGATTGGAGCATCATCGAAAAGCTCCAGACCCAGATCATAGACCTCCAGCAAAAGCTGGTGGACCAGCAGCAGCCCTCCGCCCGCAAGGGCAAAAGCGGCCTCACCGCCCGCTATCATTTCCGGGACATGGTGTATGTCAGCAGCTCCATGGGCACTCTGGTAGACCAGTGCCGCCGGGTGGCGAAAAACGATTCCTCTGTCATGATCTACGGCGAGACCGGCACCGGCAAAGAGCTGCTGGCCCAAAGCATCCACAACGCCAGCCGCCGCGCAGACGGCCCGTTTCTCGCCATCAACTGCGCCGCCCTGCCCGAAAACCTGCTGGAGGGCATTCTCTTCGGCACGGAAAAAGGTGCCTACACCGGGGCCGAGCGCCGCCCGGGTCTGCTGGAGCAGGCCGACGGCGGCACCCTGCTCTTAGACGAGCTGAACTCCATGGACATCAACCTTCAGGCCAAGCTCCTGCGCGTCCTGCAAGACGGCGTAGTGCGCCGGGTAGGCGGCATGAGCGAAAAGCAAGTGGATGTGCGCTTCATCTCCAACCTGAATCTCCCGCCCCAGCAGGCGGTGGCCCAGGGCAAGCTGCGCCAGGACCTGCTCTACCGCCTGGGCGTGGTGAGCTTTTCCATCCCGCCTCTGCGCCGCCGCAAGGAGGACATCCCCCTCCTGGCCAAGCTCTTCATCGCCGAGTACAATCAAAAACTCCGAAAAAATGTCCGTGGCCTCAGCCCCGACACCCTGGAGCTCTTCCAGTCCTACGACTGGCCCGGCAATGTCCGGGAGCTCCAGCACTGCGTCGAGCACGCCATGAATGTTCTGCCCGACGACCTCTCCCAGATCACCCCCGCCTACCTTCCCGGCCACATCCACCCTGTCCCGCCGGAGCCGTCCGCGCCGGAGCAGGCCGTGCCCCCCTCCCCAGAGCTGGGCCGGGTACTGAAAGGCATGGAGCGCCAGGCGGTGGAAGACGCCCTTCGCCAGACTGGGGGAAACATATCCCAGGCCGCCAAGCTCCTGGGCCTGAGCCGCCAAAATTTGCAGTACCGCCTCCGCCGCTACGGCCTGGACCCCGCCTCCTTCGCCCAAAAATAAGTCAAAAAAGAGGACCGTTCTCTCCGAACAGTCCTCTCTTTTTTATGTAATTTTATGGTGCTCCGCGCCCTTACCCGACCTTCTTCGCGCAGGTCTTGCGGTAGGCGTTGGGGGACACCCCCGTCACATCGTGGAACGCCCGCGTGAAAGTGGAGTTACTGCTGTACCCCACCATAATGGCGATGTCGATGATGTCGTAGTCCGTGACCTCCAGCAGCTCCTTGGCCTTGTTGATGCGCAGGTGGCGCAGGTACAGGCTGGGCGACACCCCAGTGATCTGCTTGAACCAGCCGTTGTAGTAAGTCACGCTGTAATTCTCCATCTCCGCCAGCTGGCTCACGGTAATGGGCATATCATAGTGCTCATTGATATAGCGGATAGACGGCACCGCGCAGTTCTCTATGAGCTTGCTGTACAGGTAACTGTACAGATAATGGATAGAACGGCTGTTGGGCTCCTGCCGCAGCTCCTCCTGGATCAGCCCCACCAGCTGCAAAAGCCGTCCCTGCAAAGAGATGACCAGCGGATAGTTCAGCAGCGACGTGTTCTGCTCATGCAGAATGTGGTCATGCAGATTGATGACCAAAAGCTGCCCGCAGAAGCTGCACTCGTGCAGCGTGTCCGCCGGAATGTAGCACAGCGCCTTTTCGCTGACGGTATATTCCTCCTCGCCGATGCGGATCTCCATAGACTGGCCGATGGGCGAGAGGATCTGAGGATAGGAGTGCTTGTGCATGCCGCTGCACTCGTGAAAGACCCGAATATCCATTTTCGCCGCCATGATGGGGTCTCCTTTCCGTCGCTGTCTAACAGAATCAAAAAGAGGGATCAAAACTTCAAAAGCTCTGCCGGGACATACTTCTCCAGGATCGCCCGCCGTGCAGGCTCCAGCTCCGGCATCTGGAACTCCTCCACACGCTTGTGCCAGGCCCGGCTGGTGCGCTCCACCACACTCTCCCGGCCCGCGCCGATCCACGCGGCGTGGCCCATGCGGCTGGGGATCATCAAATTCACATAATCCTGGCGATACAGCTCCGTAGAATCCTCCAGCAGATCGTCAGACAGATCCAGGAAGCTGCCAAAGGGCCCGATCTCCTTCACCGCGTCGAACATCAGCGTCTCCTCGGTGATCTCAATGCCCCGCAGGATGCGCTGTACGCTCAGCAGGATCTCCTCGTCGTAGATGAACTTATCAAAGCTCAGGGTGCTGTCGGAGTCCAGGCTGCCGCAGGAGTGGACCATCAGGTCCGCGCCGCTCTGAAGCGTGGCGTACATCGTGGAGAAGGACTCCACGCCCGCCTGCATGTCGTTGTCCTTGGCGTCGCAGGAGGAGCCGCCTGTGCGCACGGGCAGACCGTAGTACTGACCCAGGGCCTTGGTAGCGGAGAAGATCAGGCACTGCTCGGGGCTGCCGATGGTGGGGCCCGCATAGCGCAGGTCGCAGCCGTGGCTCTGAATGCCGTAGAGCACCGGAGCGCCGGGATTAATCAGCTGGGTCAGCACCACACCGGCCAGCACCTCGGCGTTGTTGACCATCAGCAGCGAGGCCAGCGAGCCGGGCACGGTCATGCCGTTGAGGCTGGAGGGGGTGATGAACATAGCCTGACCGGCCTTGGAATACTCAATGAGGGCCTCGCACATGGCGGTGGAATAGTGCAGGGGGGACGCCACGCTGATGAGGCCGTTCACCACGACCTTGTTGTGGATGTCGTAGAACTCCTGGGCCATCTTGATGGAGTTGCGGGCGTTCCTGGCGCCGTCCACCATGCCGATCATGGGCCGCTCGTCCAAAGCCAGCACCGTGGCCTGAGCCCAGTCAGAGGCGTATTTCGCATCCATGAAAGCGTAGTCCAGGGCGTTGGGGTTGGACACCTGCAAAACCTTGCTGGAGGCGCACAGCTTCGTGTTGATCACGAAGTCCCGCTGTCCCACGCTGTGGAACTCGCCGTCCTCCAGGATGAACACCGGGCCGTAAGAGGGCGCGCAGATGGTGCTGCCGCCGCCCACGGTCACATGGCCCTTACGGCCATACCAGTCAAAAGTCTTGGGGCAGGTCTTCAGGGCCTCCCAAACATCCTTTTCGCTGATGAATACCTTCTCGCCGTCGGTGCGGAAGCCGTGCTCCTTAAAAATGTCAACGGCATCCTGGCAAAAGAACATCACACCCACTTCGTCCAGCGTGCGCATAGACGCCTGGTGCAGTAGATCCAGCTCTGCTTTCGTAGCAAAATTATAAATGTGCTTCAAAACAACAACCTCCGTAGTTATTATTCTCTGTTTTTTCTCGCTTACCATCGATTAACAAGGGCCCTTGTTAATCGATGGTAAAGAAACGGTTTGAACAGGCGCATCTTTTTGCGGGATCATGCGGGAACAATTATGCTTACGCTTTTATATAAGCACAAATCATGCCAACTATGAAAAAACCTTTTATTTTTTTATAAAAACGTCGCCCTGCATAAACAGTGTATATCGAAATTGTATATTTTGTTGAAAAATAGAACTTACTCCCATGAACCCACCTAATCCCCCCTCCCCCCCTTCCGGGGCCAACCGCAAAAAATCCTTGCACATATAAACCAAATGCGCAAGAATTTCTTGCGCACCCACACCAGCATCTCTACCAAGACACCAAACCAACATCGTAGGGCGGGGTGCCCTCACCCCGCCGCCGATTCCGTACCGCATTTCTTGTAAAACTGTCATTGCGAAGCCAGTGCGCACACTGGCTGTGGCAATCCGTAACTCTCTAAAGGCTCCCCTGCGCAAGGGGAGCTGGGCACCCCTTGTAACCCTCCGTAGGGGCGGACGCCCCTGTCCGCCCGCCGCACCAGTCTCCCCCTCAGCTATACAAATCATCATCATTATGCATTTGCAGCTTCTTGAGCCTATGCTGCAAATTCTGCCGGGTGATCCCCATAGCCTTGGCCGTCTGGGAAATATTCCCCCCGTGCTCGGCCAAAGCCTGGCGCAGGAAGCTCCGCCCCGCCTCCGCCATGACCTCCTCCATGGTCTGGGCGGGCTTGCCCGCCGCCGAGGGCACCGCCCGTCCCGTGGCGTCCAAAATGTGCTCCGGGATATAGGCCGGGGCGATCAGGTCCTCCTCCTCGGGGATGATGTTCATGGCGTATTCCAAAGCGTGCTGCAGCTCCCGCACATTCCCCGGCCAGTCGTAGACCTCAAACAGGCTCAAGGTCTCCGGTGCCAGGGTCCGCACATTTTTCAGCAGCTTGCAGTTATTCTGTGCAATAAACGCCTTAGCCAGGGGCAGAATGTCCGCCTTGCGGTCCCGCAGGGCGGGGATGTTGATGTTGATCACGCCCAGCCGGTAGTAAAGGTCCTTGCGCAGCAGCCCCTGCTCCACAGCCTCCTGGGGCGGGATATTGATATTGGAAAGAATGCGCACATTCACCTGTATCAGCGTGTCGCCGCCCACCCGCCGGAAGTTTCCCTCCTGTATCACCCGCAGCAGCTTGGACTGCAAGGCGATGTCCATGGAGTTGATCTCGTCCAAAAGCAGGGTGCCGCCGTCCACCTGCTCCAGCAGACCGTGGCGCTTTTCCGCCCCGGTGTAGGCGCCCTTTTCCGTGCCGAACAGCATGGATTCCAGCAGCGTGTCCGGGATAGCGGCACAGTTGATGGCCACAAAAGGCCCGCTGGCCCGGGGGCTGGCGTTGTGGATGCTCTGGGCAAACAGCTCCTTGCCCGTGCCCGTCTCCCCGTAGATCATCACATTGGAATCAGACCTTGCGATCATCTTGCACCGCTCAATGACCTTCTGCATGGCCTGACAGTGGTAGGAGATGTCTCCAAAGTGGTATTTCGCCTTCAGCGGCGAGGTCTTCTTGGCGCTGGGCGGGGCCCAGTAGCGGTCCATCAGAGCCTGCTGCAAGTCGGTGATGCGCTTGCTCATCTCCTCCAGCCGCCGCCGATCCTCCATGACGCTGATAACGCCCATCATCTTCCCGCCCTCAAAGATGGGATAGTTGTTGGACAGCACCTCCACTTCCTTGCTGGTGCTGGTCATAAACACCTGCCGCAGGTTCAAAATGGGCCGCTTGTTCTCGATCAGCAGCGGCACCACCAGCGGCGTGTCATTTTTGGGCCGGTACAGCTCCGACACATGCTTGCCGATGACCTCCTGGCTCATGTGCGTCTCCAGCCGCTCGGCGGCTTTGTTGATCATCAGCATCCGGGCGTCCTTATCCCATATCGTCACAGCGTCGCTCATGTGGTTGAGGGTGTTGACCAGCAGGCGAAACTTAAATTCCACGCTGGCGTCCCGAAACGCAAAAAGCCTTGTCTGAGGCGGCAGCGAGGGAATGTGCGGCACCGGGCAGCGCTTAAAATAGCGTCCAAAGGCCGGGTTCCACACCTCCGCGTCGTCCGCATCGTCGCTTAAAAAGGGCGCGATGTTCTCCAGCTTCTCCCCCTTGGGTACCTCCTCCAGCTCCAAAAAGCGAAGAGCCGCCTGGTTCATGTCCAAGATCGTCCCGTCACTGGCCCCCAGGATAACCCCGTGGTTGATAACGGAAAATGCGTTCATAAGGTCAAAATAATTCATTTTCGTCCCTCCTGCCTCACGCTTGTCTTGTCATGCAAGGATTATTTGCGTACGTCCGTTCATGGCGCAAAATTTTCTTGCGCATCTCTATCGTACCGAAAAATACGCCCCTTGTCAACCCCCATCAAAACCACCCCGCACAGGCCCATTATATAGGTATCTCTGTTGACTGCCACCAAAAAATTTTCTCTATTCCCCTATTTCTTACACCATTTTGATGGATGCAAGAATTTCTTGCTGCAAGAAAACGCTTTCGCCTTCCCCGCCCGTTTTCTGTCCTCCATCCCCTTCTTCCCCACCCAAAATCGTCCCCGCCGCCCAAATCCATAGTGATTTTCCACAGCATACGCCATTTCGATTTGGCATATTCGACAAAATAGAAGAAAATTTTCCAAAAGTTCAAAACTGGCACGCAATATGCTTTTATGTGGGCAGGGGGCAGCGGCAAACAGGCTCGGAACAGGCCCGCAGTTATGCTTACCACTGCGCCGCTGCCCCGCACATCATCAAGTTACCTTTTTATGAGGAGGCCCTCTATGGCAAACGAAAAGTATTACACCCAGCGTATCCAGCGTCTGAAAAAGCGCGTGCTGGCCACCCCCCCGGAGGTCGATATCGAAAACGCGGTCATCGTGACCCGCGCCTTCCAGGAGACCGAAGGGCAGCCCCACTACTATCAAAAGGCTTACTCCGTCTACAAGACCCTGCTGGAGAAGTCCATCCCCATCTGGGACGATGAGCTCATCGTGGGCAACTCCGGCAGCAAGCAGCGCAGCGGCCTTGTGTGCCCCGACGACTGCTGGGCCTTCCTGGACCGGGAGATCGACACCATCAACACCCGCACCTACGACCCCTTCCACCTGCGCGACAAAGACCGCAAGACCTTCCTGGAGGTCATCAAGCCCTACTGGAAGGGCCGCTCCGTCAACGACAAGTGGAACGCCCAGATCCCCGACGATGTCGGCGCCCTCCGCGACTGCGGCGTTCTCTATATCGACCGCAAGTGCGTGCGCGGCTGGGGCGAGCTGACGGCTGACTACTCCCTCATCATCAACGAGGGCGTGGAGGGCATCGAGGCACGCATCCACAACAGCCTCAGCAAAATGGACATCACCGTCCCCGGCGACTATAAGAAGATCAAGTACCTCCAGTCCCTGCTGCTGGTCTGCGAGGGCCTGCGCCAGTTGGGCAAGCGCTACTCCCAAAAAGCCGCCGCCATGGCCCGGGAGGAGAAAGACCCCCAGCGCAAGAAGGAGCTGCTGAAGATCGCCGAGGTCTGCGACCGTGTCCCCGAAAAGCCCGCCCGCACCTTCCACGAGGCCCTGCAGTCCATGTTCTTCCTGCACACCTGCATCTACATGGAGCACGAGTCCGCCAGCTACAACCCCGGCTGCTTCGACCAGTACATGTACCCCTTCTACAAAGCCGACCTGGAAGCAGGCCGCATCACCGAAGACGAGGCCCAGGAGCTGCTGGAGTGCCTGTGGGTGAAGTTCGCCGAGCCCTGCCTGTTCCAGGACGCCACCAGCGCCCGCTACTCCGCCGGCTACCCCCTCTTCCAGAACCTCTGCGTGGGCGGCGTCGACAGCAGCGGCCGCGACGCTGTGAACGACCTTTCCTACATGGTCATCCAGGCCAGCATGGATGTGCAGATGTACCAGCCCTCCCTGTCGGTGAAGTACAACCTGGCCCGCAACCCCGATAAGTTCCTGCGCAAGGTGGTAGAGCTGATTCAGATGGGCACCGGCTTCCCCGCCTTCCACAGCGACGAGGCCGGCATCCTCATGATGCTCAACAAGGGCGTTCCCCTGCCCGAGGCTTATAACTGGAACCCCTGCGGCTGCGTGGAGACCAGCCTGGCCGGCAAGCAGCGCTGCTACACCTCCTATGCCGACTATAACCTGGGCTCCATCGTGGAGTTCGCCATGAACGACGGCAAGAGCGTCAAGTATGACCGCTATGTGGCCGCCCGCACCGGCGATCCCCGCAATTTCAAGACCTACGACCAGTTCCTGGAGGCCGTGAAGGAGCAGATCCGCTATGTCCTCCGCTGCATGGTCGCCGGCAACCAGGTCACCACCGAGATCGTCTACGACATGGAGTGCCCCGTGGCCTCCCTCACCTTCAAGGAGTGCCTGGAGAAGGGCAGCGACTATGCCTGGGGCGGCCCCAAGTACAGCATGGGCGACGGCCTGGACGCCATCGGCGTGGCCGACCTCATCAACAGCATCCTGGCCGTGAAGGAGCTGGTCTACGACAAGAAGCTCGTCACCATGGACACCCTCTGCAAGGCACTGGCCGCTGACTTCGTAGGCTACGAGGATGTCAACGCCCTCTGCGTCAACGCCACCAAGTTCGGCAACGACGACAAGGAGGCCGACGACCTGGCCAACGACATCTTCAACTTCATCGCCGACTATATCGAGAGCTTCAACCATGTCTTTGGCCACTACACCGCCGGCATCCTGCCCGTTTCCGGCAACACCCCCTTCGGCGAGCAGGTGGGCGCTCTGCCCTCTGGCCGCCGGGCCTGGAAGCCCCTGGCCGATGGCCTCAGCCCCGAGCAGGGCACCGACACCAGCGGCATGAGCGCCGTGGTTCGCAGCGTTGCCAATATCCCTCATACGCGGTATAATCAAGGTACGCTGCTGAATCAGAAGCTGGATCCCCTCTTCGCCCACGGCGAAAAGTCCGTGGAGGCCCTCATGTCCTACCTCAAGACCCTCTGCACCCTGGGCGTGTTCCATGTGCAGTTCAATGTGGTAGACGAGGCCCTGCTGCGTGACGCCCAGGTCCATCCCGAGGATCACAACGACCTGCTGATCCGTGTGGCCGGCTATACCGCCTTCTTCACGGAGCTGGGCCCCGAGACCCAGGGCGACATCATCTCCCGCACCACCCAAACCAAGCTCTGATATATAATCCCTGGGGCCGCTGGCGCGGCCCCAGGGGGAACTTCAAGGAGTATAACCAATGGAACAAGGATTGGTCCTTCGCATCGAAAAAATATCCCCCAACGACGGCTTCGGCCTGCGCTCGGTGGTGTTCCTGAAAGGGTGCCCCCTGCGCTGCGCCTGGTGCTCCACCCCGGAGAGCCAGTCCACAAAGCCCGAGTGGTACTATAAGCAGGCCAAGTGCCTGCACTGTGGCCGCTGCATCCGTGCCTGTCCCGCCGGGGCCCTGTCCGTCTCGGAGGACCGCACCGCCCTGGTCCGCGACCGGGCCAAGTGCGCAGAATGCTTCCGCTGCGCCCAGGTCTGCCCCACCCACGCCTGCGGGACCTACGGCAAGACCATGACCGTGGAGGATGTGATGCAGGAGATCCGCAAGGACACCCTGTTTTACTTCAATTCCGGCGGCGGCGTCACCCTCAGCGGGGGCGACATCCTGCTCCAGGCTGATTTCGCCGCGGCGATCCTCCGCACCTGCAAGGCCGAGTGCCTGCACACCATGGCCGAGCTGGACCTCTACGGCTCCTACGACCGTGTGCAGAAGCTGGCCCCCTACCTGGACGCCTGCTTCGTGGACCTGAAGCACATGGACGATGCAGCCCACCGCCGCTGGACCGGTGTCAGCAACCAAACCATCCTGGATAATCTCCTTCGGCTCTCCGCCGAGTTCCCCCACCTTCCCCTGCACCTGCGCGTTCCGCTGGTCCCCGGCGCGAACGACAGTGAAGAGAACCTTCAGGCCACCGCAGGCTTCTGCACCAAGGTGCCCACCTGTAAGACCCTGGAGTTTCTTCCCTACCACCGCCTGGGCACCGCCACCTACGGCTACACCCAGCGCGACTATCCCCTGAGCGACCTGGAGGCCCTTAGTGCCGACGAAGCCGCCCGGCTCGTAAGTCGCTTGACCCACCGGACCTGGCCTTTCGCCATACAAGTGGCCGGAAAGCCCCTGGCCTGACGGGATGGCATAGAGATTTTCACGGAGAGAAAAAACGGCAAAGGCGTTCCGGCCGCCATGCGCCTTTGCCCATCAAAAAAATGGGCGGCAGAAATTTGGAGGAGAATTATGGCTACTTTACGCGGATTCGACAAGAAAGCATTTGTGACCCACATTGACGATGTGGAATGGGTGGAGGTCAGCGAAGGCTTCCGCATCAAAAAGCTGCTCTGCCAGAAAACCGCCGGCAAGACGGAGTTCTGCTTCGGTTTGGCCGAGCTGGCCCCCGGCAAGAGCATCCCTCCCCAAAAGGCAAACCTTTCCTGCTGCACCAATATTATCAAGGGCCAGGTCTGGGCTCGCCTGGGCCGTCAGCGCTTCCAGCTGGAGGAGGGCGCGTCCAACTACTTCCCCGCAGGTCTCCCCCACGCCTACGAAGCCTCCGGCGATGAGGGCGTGACCTTTGTGTTCTGCTACGCCACCGATAACCCCATCGGCGAGGACCTGAAGATCGAGGCCGTCTCCGAGGAGGAGTGCCGGGCCTACTATCAGCCCAACTGCCCCTCCAACCTCATGAGCCCCGGCACCGAGGGCACCGGCTGCCGCTGGGCCACCGCCGCCGACACCGATCCCTGGGTCATCGTGGAGGCCGCACAGGGCACCCGCAGCCAAATGTTCCGCGCCCACTTCGATGAGATCAAGGGCTGCAAGGAGCTGTGGTGGGGCGTCTGCACCACTCGTCCCAACTGCCGCTATACCCCCCACTTCCATGAGCAGGCGGAAATTTTCTACATCCTCAAGGGCTTCGGCACCATGTACGGCGGCAGCGAGGTCTTCCAGGTCCGTCCCGGCACCCTGCTCTATGCCCCCGGTAACTGCGTCCACGGCATGGTCAACGACTGCAACGAGGACCTGCTGGCTCTCTACTGCTGCAGCATTGAGACCGTAGGCACCGCCTATGTCCGCGAGGAAGTGTCCGATGTGCCCATCGTGGCCCCCGCCGACAGAAACGACCTCATGCTCAGCAAGGTGTAAGCCTTACCCCACTGCATTTGTAGAAATAATAGGATAAGGAAAGAAAAGATTATGAAAAACGAAACAAAACAGACCGGCAGCGTATGGTCGATGATAAACCATAAGGTTTTTATAATTGGTATCGGTGTTTTGCTCCTGTTTATTGCCATCGGCATCATCTTCCCCACCGCCTTAAACGACGGCATGAACGCCTTCAATGTGTGGGCCATGAAGCACTTCAAGTGGGTCTATGTGCTCTGCGCCGTGATCACCAGTGCCTTTGGCCTGTGGGTCATGTTCAGCAAGGTGGGCAATATCCGCCTGGGCGGCAAGGACGCCAAGCCCAGCGTCAAGACCCTCCCCTGGGTGACCATCACCCTCACCGGCAGTATCGCCATCGGCATCTGCTTCTTCGGCGTGGCGGGCCCCGTGCAGAACTTCCTGAATCCTCCCCCCTTCCTGGGCGTGGAGGGCGGCACCGCCGAGGCGGTGGTCCCGGCCATTCAGTATAGCTTCCTCCACTACGGCATCCCCGCTTACTTCATCGTCACAATGGCCGGCTTTGCCATCGCCA
Organism: Clostridium sp. CAG:413; assembly: GCA_963650985.1. Classification (GTDB taxonomy): domain Bacteria; phylum Bacillota; class Clostridia; order Oscillospirales; family Oscillospiraceae; genus Vescimonas. The sequence goes on along the minus strand of CAVJNL010000002.1, from coordinate 1,499 downwards.
TCTCCGCCTATAATGGCCGCCGCGCTTTCCGGGCCAGCTCGGCGCTGTATCCCCTCATCGGCAAGCACTGTGACGGCACCATCGGCACCATCGTGGACGCTTTCATGGTCATGTCTTTGGTCATTGTGGGCACCAACATGGGCCTGTCCGTTATCCAGATCAATGCGGGTCTAGGCAACATCATCGGCGGCGGCATAAACTTCGAGCTGGTCATCATCGTTGTGTACCTGGTCATGACCATCTACTTCGCCTGCTCCGGCGTCCACGGTGCTATGGGCGCGCTGAGTAATGTGAATGCCATTATGTATGGCGTGGTCATCCTGTTCGTGCTCATCTGCGGCGGCGTGAACCGCCTCCTGGGTCTCTACAGCGACACCGTCACCGACTTCATCATGAAGTACATTCCCCTGACGGGCTTTGCCGATTCCGTCCAGCAGACCGGCTGGCAGGAAGGCAACTCCATGTTCTTCTACTCCTGGAACGCCATGCCCGGCCTGCTGGCTGCCTTCTTCTACGCCAGTGTTTCCTATGGCCGTAAGCTCAAGGAGTTCGTGCTGGTGAATGTCATGGTCCCCACCCTGTTCATGACCTTCTGGTATGTGTTCGTGGGCGGCACCGCCATCTTCGGCGTCATGGAAGGCAGCGGCCTGGATCAGGCCATCGCCACCCAGGGCTCCGGCATCGCCACCTTCGCCTTCCTGGAGACTCTGCCCCTGGGCTCCATCACCAAGTGGGTCTTCATTGTCATGGCTATCATCACCTTCGTCACCTGGTCCGACGCTATCTGCTACTCCTTCCCCCTGATGTTCCTGAAGAATGTCACCCGGGATGCTGCGGATAACAAGACCCCCAAGGTCCTGGTGGCCGGTACCGCCGTGTTCATGGCTCTGCTGACCCTGACCCTGCTCTATGTGGGCGGCTACGATGCCATGGAGACCTCCATACTCTGCTGGGGCCTGCCATCCAGTGCCTTGATCATCCTATTTACCATCGCCAGCTTCAAGTTCATCCTGAATCGGAAGAAATACGATGTCACCTATCAGGATGAGCTGGCAGAGTCCGGCCAGGCAAGTCCCGGCGACAGTCCCGATGCGGCAGAGGTTTGTGCCTGCTCCGCCGCCACCCCCGAAGAGTAATTCTTTGTAACCAAGTTCCATCCTTCCAATACAGCCCGAAGAGGGAACGCACCACGCGCTCCCTCTTCGGGCGCTTTCAGTCCCCATTTCACCACCGGGGAAAAACAGGTGGGAAATGTCACCTTTTTCTGCACCGTTTTTTCGCCCTTCCCTTCCCCATTACTTCCCCGTAACGACACCGAAATTGCACCGAATTGCACCGTTTTCATGCAAAAAGACGAGGCTCCAAGAGGGAGAGGAGCCTCGTCTTTTCTATATGCTGGCCCGTGCCGTTCGGGCCGATTTCAGTGGTTTAGTCCTGGATCCCAGCGATATTCTTCGCCAGCTTTTTCTTGCCCTGGATGTTGCCCTGACGGGCGATCA
>CAVJNL010000001.1:0-62346 GCA_963650985.1 Clostridium sp. CAG:413 | reverse complement strand
TGTTTTTCCCCGAACTGCAAGAAATCCCCCGCTTTCACGCAGCGAAAGCGGGGGGTCTTTGACAGACTGAACGCAGCAGGTGAGACAGCGGCGGTTTTACACTTTTATTATTACTTTTCTTATGCGGCGGTGCTGCGGTTTTGGCTGAAGTAGAGGATGCCATAGGCCAGGCAGAGAAGCAGGACCAGGGCTGCCAGGGCTACGGTGCCGATGGCGCACACCGTTCCCACGCCGTGGGGCAGGAAGAAGGCAACGACAGCCAGAGCGAAGCAGATCGCCGTCAGCAATACGATCAGGTTAAGGATGGTTTTCATCTGTTTCATGCTACATTCCTCCTATTATTTATTATCATTTTCGTTGGCTTATGCATTCGGCGGGTGGTGAGGGTCTCTATGGCCCGGGCGATGCGGATGAGAGATTCGTTCATTTGCTTGAGGGTGCGAAACAGATCATCCAGCTCGGCCTGTGACATAGAGAGCACTTACTCAGCGTGTCGAAAAAGTCTTTTCGCCCCGCTGAGTAAGTTTTTGAAACTTTGAAAAAGTTTCAAAAACTATTGATTTCAATGGTGAGGGACACCCTTCTTGGGTTTCCCTCACACACCCTTCCTTACCATTATCGCAAATATACCACTTTATCGACAGCCTCACTGTTACCTATCTGATGATACTATTATAGCAGAGAAAATGATGGGATTCCTTACACAAAGGCGACAATTTGACACATTTTCGGATACAAAAGCGTTACATTTTTGGGAAATTGATACAGAATTGTAACGAAGTGCGTGGGCGGCGGTTTACACTTGAAATGGGGGGCTTTTTTTGGTATAATAATTTCCTATATGAAGATGGGGGAGTGTTGGCTTGCAGTATTTGAGCAATTTATGGGCGGCGCTGGACTTCGGGTCGCTGTGGGATATGCTGCTGCGGCTGGCGGCGGTGCTGCTGTGCCTGACGGTGCATGAGACCTGCCACGGCTTGGCGGCCTACGCTCTAGGCGATCCCACGGCACGGCGGGCGCATAGGCTGAGCCTGAACCCCCTGCGGCACATCGACTGGTTCGGTCTGCTGATGATGTTCTTGGCGGGGTTCGGCTGGGCCAAGCCCGTGCCGGTGAACCCCAACTACTTCAAGAAACCCAAGCAGGGCATGGCGCTTACGGCGCTGGCGGGGCCGGTGAGCAACTTCCTGTTGGCGCTTATCATGCTGCTGGGGGCCCGCATCTTCTGTGATGTGGCATCTTACACGGAGATGAACCAGCGGATATTGGATTTTCTGCTGATGGTGGCCATCCTCTCTATTGGGTTGGGGCTTTTCAACCTGGTGCCTATCCCGCCGCTGGACGGGTCCAAGGTGCTGTTTGCGGTGCTGCCGGACCGGGCCTATGACCAGCTTATGCGCTATGAGCGGTATGGGATGCTGGTACTTTTCGCATTGGTGTTTTTCGATGTGGGGAGCAGCGCGCTTTCCCAGGCTATCAGTTGGATTTTTGATTTATTTTGCCGGATCGTCGGCTTATAAGGGAGAAAAAGGTTTTGGATAATCCGATTTTCAAATTGGAAAAAGTAGTGCAGAGCAAGGCCGCCGAGCCTCTGGAGGATTTCGAGGGACCGCTGGATCTGATCTTGTTTTTGCTGAGTAAAAATAAAATTGAGATCCAGGACATCCCCATTGCGCTGATCTTGGATCAGTATTTGACGTATCTGGAAAAGCGGCAGCAGATGGATCTAGAGGTGGCCAGCGAATTCGTGACTATGGCGGCGCACCTAATGTATATTAAAACGCGGATGCTCCTCTCCATTGAGGACGAGGAGGCCCAGAGCGAGATGGACGCTCTCATTCAGTCGCTCCAGGAGCGGCAGCGGGGCGAGTGCTATCAGAAGATACGCAAGCTCACGGAAAAGCTGGGGCCTATGAGCGAGTTTGGGCGGAATATTTTCACCAAAAATCCTGAGCCTGTGAAGCGGGGGAAGGTGTTTGAGTATGACCATGAGCCGGGTGAGCTGGCCATCGCCATGCAGGAAATGATGGACCGCAGGGACATGGCCCAGCACCCGCAGCTGACAGTGTTTGAGGACATCGTGAAGCGGGAGCCATACTCGGTGGAGGAGAAATCCGAAGAGATTGTGCGGCGTGTAAAGCTGGTGGGCATTACACGGTTTTTGCTGCTGTTCAAGGGCAGCCGCAGCCGCAGCGAGCTTGTGGCAACCTTTATGGCGGTGCTGGAGCTGTGCAGAAAGCATGTGCTGCGCCTGGCCGGTGGGCCGGAGGACTGCATGGTGTCCTGCGAGAAGGACAGCGAGGTGTAAGGGAGAAGAATCATGGAAATACTGGAAATGAAAGAGATAGAGGCGGCGCTGGAGGGCATTCTGTTTGCCTCCGGCGAGCCGGTGCATATTGACCGAGTTTGTTTGGCCTTGGACCTTGACCGGGCTACGGCGGAGCTGGTGCTGCAAAAGCTGACGGACTATTATAGCTTTGAGCGCAGGGGTATCCGTCTTATCCGCATGGCGGACACCTGGCAGCTCTGCTCCGCGCCGGAATATGCCGACTACATCCGCCGGGCGTTTGAGATTCGCAAGCCGGCTAAGCTCTCCCAGCCGGCGCTGGAGGTGCTGACCATTGTGGCCTATTATCAGCCCACCACCCGGGCCTACATCGACCAAATTCGCGGGGTGGACAGCTCCTACACCGTGGGGCTGCTGCTGGAGCGGCACATGATCGAGGAGTGCGGCACCTTGCAGGTGCCGGGGCGGCCAAGGCTGTATCGCACCACCAAGGAATTTTTGCGGGCGTTCCATTTGAGCTCCCTGGAGGACCTGCCGGAGATGCCGGGTCTCGAGAACGACGGGCAGCTTCGGCTGGAGAACGACGGGACCATTAGCGACGAGACCAACACCTGAGAGAGGGGGCGAGGCCATTGACGGCGCTGTGGATCGTGGGGGCGGTGCTCCTTTTACTGCTGGTCATTTTTCTGAGCCGGGTCGGCGCGGAGATGGCCTTCGGGGAGGAGACGAGAGTGGTTATTCGGCTGGGACCTGTGCGGGTGCAGGTGATCCCCAGGAAGGAAAAGCCCAAAAAAGCCAAAAAAGAGAAGCCTCCTAAGAAGAAAAAAGAGGAGAAGCCCCAAAAGGAGATGCCGAAGATCACGGCCAAGGCGGTGCTGAAAAGCCTGCCGGAGCTGTGGGCTATCCTGAAAAAAGGGCTGCGGATGACATTTCGGCGCATTCGCATATCGCCCATGGAGCTTTCGGCAGTCATCGGCGGGGAGGACCCGGCGGACACGGCCATATTATATGGAAAGCTCAATGCCGCTATGTGGACGGTGATGCCGGTGCTCACGGAGCTGGTGCAGATGCCGGACCCGCACATCCACCTGGAGCCTGATCTCCAGGGCGGCGAGACAAAGGTGCGGGGCGAAGTGGGCATTACGGCCCGGATATGGGACCTGACGGTCATCGGATTTGCCTGCGGCGTGCCGCTTATAAAATGGTTTTTACAGTTGAGAAAACAGCCGCAGGACGCGGCGAAGGACGAACGAAGCCTGCCAAGAAAGGATGAAGAAAATGGAAAACAAGAAAACCAATCTCAGCGAAATGATGGAGACCTCCATGAGCAAGGTGCGGGAGATGGTCAGCAGTGACACGGTCATCGGCCAGCCCATCACCACGCCGGACGGGGTGACTTTGGTGCCCGTTTCCCGGCTGAGCTTCGGCTTTAGCTGCGGCGGCAGCGACTTCGGCAAGGCAGCCGATGGAAAGAATTTTGCCGGCGGTACGGCGGCGGGCGTGAAGGTGGACCCGGTGGCGTTCCTGGTGGTGAAGGACGGTGTGACACGGGTGATGCCGGTGGCGATCCCCGCTATGGGCACGGTGGACCGGGTCATTGAGATGATCCCCCAGGTCATGGACCGGGTGGAGAGCTTCATTGACAAAAAGAAGGAAACTACCGAATTTTAACTGCGTATACTGGCACCATCCACGATGAAATGGGGGAGGGTGCATGAAAGGTAGGCGCGTGGCGGTGGCTGCGCTGGCGCTGGTATTTTTGCTTGCGCAGCGGGCCTGGGCCATGGATATTTCCGCCACGGCGGCGGTTTTGATGGACGCGGACACGGGACGCATTTTGTATGAGAAAAATGCCGACCGGCGGATGCTGGTTGCCAGCACCACTAAAATCCTCACGGCGCTGGTGGTGCTGGAAAACTGCGAAATGCAGAGCGTGGTCACGGTGACGCAGAAGCACATGGTAGAGGGCTCGTCCATGTACCTAAAGCCCGGGGAGCGGGTGACGGTGGAGTGCTTGCTCTACGGCCTGCTGCTTGCCTCCGGCAACGACGCGGCTTTGGCTTTGGCGGAAGGGTGCGGCGGGGCAGAGCGGTGCGTGGGGAAGATGAACGACCTGGCCCGGCGCATCGGCATGGCGGACAGCCACTTTGAAAACCCCAACGGCCTGGACGGGGAGGCGCATTACTCCACGGCCCGGGACATGGCGAAGCTGGCGGCCTACGCCGCGAAGCAGCCCACCTTTATGCGTATTTGCTCCACGGTGACGGCCCATGTGGGTGGCCGGACCCTGACCAACCACAACCGGCTCCTCCGGGAGGTGGAGGGCTGCGTGGGCATGAAGACCGGCTACACCAAGGCCGCCGGGCGGACGCTGGTGTCCTGCGTGGGGCGGGACGGGCGGACGCTGGTGGCGGTGACCTTGCAGGACGGCAACGACTGGGCCGACCACAAGGCGCTGTATGAATTTGGCTTTTCCCGGGACGGTGCGGCGGAGACGGCGGCAGTGACCGGGAGAAAAGAACGATTTTTGATTTGAAAGCGGGTGACGCGGTGCGCCAGCGGGTGCAAAAGTTAATGGCCCAGGCGGGGCTTTGCTCCCGGCGCACGGCAGAACAGTGGATGCTGGACGGGCGCGTGACGGTGAATGGTCTGCCTGCTCGGCCCGGCGATCAGGCGGACCCGGAGACAGACCGCATCGAGGTGGACGGAAAGCCCCTGACCCTGGGCGGGGAGATGATCTATTTAATGCTCCATAAGCCCCGGGGGTATGTGACGACGCTCCGCGACGAGTTTGGCCGCAAGACCGCCGCCGACCTGGTGGCGGACTGCGGGACGCGGGTGTTTCCCGTGGGGCGGCTGGACAAGGATTCCGAGGGGCTGCTGCTGTTTACCAACGACGGGGAGATGATGCAGCGGCTCATTCACCCAAAATATGAGGTCGATAAGCTGTACCGGGTGACGGTGCAGGGCAACTGGCGGCGGGGCGTGCCGCTCCTGCGGGAAATGGACACGCTGGAAGGGGAACCCATCGCCCCGGCGCAGGTGGAAGTGGATCGGGAGATGGGGGAGAGCGCCGTGCTGCGCATGACCATCCACCAGGGAAAAAACCGACAGATACGGCGGATGTGTAAGCAGGCGGACCTCGCGGTTACGCGGCTGGAGCGCATCGCCGAACACGGAATTTATTTAGGAAACTTGCCGTGTGGCAAGTGGAGAGCCTTGACAGAGGAAGAGATAACGAGGTTGAAGGAGAGAGAAGAGAAATGAGCAACAATGTGCTGCACAGGATCCGCACGGGTATGGACGGATTCTCCAAGGGACAGAAGCGGATCGCAAACTACATACTCTCCGACTACGACAAGGCAGCGGCCATGACGGCCTGTCGGCTGGGGCAGATCGCCCAGGTCAGCGAGTCTACGGTGGTGCGCTTTGCCTCCCAGTTGGGCTACGACGGCTACCCCGCCATGCAGAAGGCATTGCAGGAGCTGATACGCGGGAAGCTCACCAGCATCCAGCGCATTGAGGCCTCCGGCGACCAGATCAACGGCGGGGACATCGCCGGGAGCGTCATGCAGCAGGACATGGACACCCTGCGCAGCACCATTGACGGCATCGACCGGGAGAAGTTTGACCGGGTGGTGCAGAAGCTGGTGCGTGCTAAACGCATTTATATTTTGGGTGTGCGGTCGTCGTCTTTTTTGGCGGGGTATCTGCATTTCTATTTTCATTTGATCTTTGAAAATGTGACCCTGGTACAGAGCGCGGCGGGGGAAATTTTTGACCAAATGCTGCGCATTGGGCCCGGGGATGTGCTGCTGGCTATCAGCTTCCCGCGCTACTCCAAAATGACCATGAGCGCTGTCCGTTTTGCAAGGGACAGGGGCGCGGAAGTCATAGCTGTCACGGACAGTAAAATGTCTCCCCTTTACACCCTTTCCGCCGCTTCGCTGCTGGTCCACAGCGAGATGATCTCCTTTGTGGACTCCATGGCGGCGCCGGTGAGCCTGCTGAATGCGCTGATCGTGGCGGTGGGCAAGCAAAAGAGCGCAGAGACCGCCGAGAACTTCCAGGAGCTGGAGCGGGTGTGGTCCCGGTATGAGATCTTTGGTTACGATGAAGATGAGTAAGGATATTGTGGCCATAGGCGGCGGGGCGGCCGGGATGATGGCGGCCATCGCTGCGGCGGAGCAGGGGGCCAAGGTCTGCCTGCTGGAGCCCAACGAGCGGCTTGGAAAGAAACTGAATATCACCGGAAAGGGCCGGTGCAATGTGACCAACAACTGCTCCATGGATGAGCTGATGGCCCACATTCCCCGGAACGGACGGTTTTTATACAGCGCGTTTTCCCACTTCGGAAGCGGGGAGGCCATGGCCTTTTTTGAGGGGCTGGGCGTGCCGCTGAAAACGGAGCGGGGAAACCGGGTGTTTCCTGTGTCGGACTGCGCTTTTGATGTGTCCGGGGCGCTGAAACGGCGGATGGAGAAGCTGGGCGTGCGCTGGGTGCATGACCGGGCGGTGTCTGTCGCCGTGGAGGACGGCGCGGTGTATGCCGTGGCGGGTGAGAAGGGCAAATATCCTTGTCGGGCGGCGGTTTTGGCTACGGGGGGTGTGTCCTATCCGGGGACAGGCTCTACCGGGGACGGCTACCGCATGGCCCGGGAACTGGGGCACACCATTATTGCGCCCCACGGGTCTCTGGTGCCGCTGGTGAGCGGGGACAGCTGCTGCGGAAAAATGCAGGGACTGGCCCTTAAAAATGTGCAGCTCACGGCGGTGAATGAGAAGAAAAAGGCGGTTTTCAGCGAGTTCGGCGAGATGCTGTTTACCCATTTCGGCATTTCGGGGCCGCTGGTGCTGTCAGCCAGCGCCCATTTACGGGACTGGGACAAGCATACTTATTCGCTGTCTATCGACTTAAAGCCCGCCCTTTCGGAGGAAAAGCTGGAGGAGCGGCTTTTGCGGGAGCTGCGGGAGCAGAGCAACCGCAACATGGAAAATGTGCTCCTGTCCCTGCTGCCCGGCAGCATGGTGCCGGTGATGTGTGCGCGGCTGGGGATCGATCCGGCGCTGAAAGCAAACTCCCTGAAAAAAGAGCAGCGGTGGGCGCTTTTGCACGAACTGAAGCACTTTACCCTGCCCGTTTCGGGCCCCAGGCCCGTGGCGGAGGCCATCGTCACCTCCGGCGGGGTGAAGGTGGGCGAGGTGAACCCCGGGACCATGGAGTCGAAGCTGGTGGCGGGGCTGTATTTTGCCGGTGAAATTTTGGATGTGGACGCCTATACGGGCGGGTTTAATTTGCAGATCGCCTGGTCCACAGGCCGGGTGGCGGGTGTAAACGCCGCAAGGGAAGAAGGAGAGAGATGAGCATGAGCAGCATTTATTCCGTGGCCGTGGACGGCCCCTCGGGCGCGGGGAAAAGCACGCTGAGCAAGGCGGTGGCGAACGAGCTGGGTATCGTGTATGTGGATACCGGCGCCATTTACCGCACCATTGGGTACTATATTTTTACCCAGGGTATCGACCCCAAGGACGGGGAGGCCGTGGCGGCGGTGCTGCCGCAGGTGCAGGTGGACATGCGCTACGGTGAGGACGGCCTGCAGCGGATGTACCTGGGCGGGGAGGATGTGACGGAACAAATTCGGCTGCCGGAAATTTCTATGTACGCCTCGGCGGTGTCGGCTATCCCGGCGGTGCGGGCCTTTCTGCTGGAGATGCAGCGGGACATTGCCCGGCGCAGCAGCGTTATTATGGATGGCCGGGACATCGGCACGGTGGTGCTGCCGGAGGCGCAGGTGAAAATTTTCCTGTGCGCCGATGTGCAGGTCCGGGCCAAGCGGCGGACCCTGGAGCTGGAGCAGCGGGGAACGCCCAAGCCCTATGAGCAGGTTTTGGAGGAAATGGAGCAGCGGGACTGGGCGGACAGCCACCGGGCGGCGGCACCCCTGCGCCCGGCGGAGGACGCGGTGATCGTGGACACCACGAATATGGATTTTGACCAAAGCAAGGAGGCTATCTTGCAGGTCATCAGGAGGCGGACGCAGCTATGAGCAGCCGATATTACGCCAGGACATACGACATTTTAGCGCCGTTAGCCACCTTCCTGCACCCCATTCGGGTGGAGGGGCTGGAGAACATTCCCAAGGACGAGCCGGTGGTGCTGTGCCCTAACCACAGCAGCAACTGGGACCCCATTTTGCTCATTTGCGCCCTGGGACGGGAGGCAGATCTGCGGATCATGGGGAAAAATCAGCTTTTCAAAATCCCCCTTCTGCGGACTTTTCTGAGGAAAATGGGGGTGTTCCCGGTGGACCGGGGACACTCGGATATCGGCGCGGTGAAAAACTCCATCCAGGCCCTGAAAGACGGGTCTATGCTGCTGGTGTTTCCCGAGGGGACCCGGGTGCGGGGGAAGAAAAATAATATTCGGCCCAAGGGGGGCATTGCCATGATCGCCATTCGTTCAGGGGCAAAGCTGCTGCCGGTTTATATCGGGGTGAAGAAGCGGCTGTTTGCCAAGGCACCTATTATTTTCGGCAAGCCATTTGACCCGGAGTACACCGGGCGCAAGGGCACGGCGGAGGAGTACCAGGCCAACGCGGACGAGGTGATGCGCCGGGCCTATGAGCTGGGAGGTGCGTCATGCAGGTAAAGGTGGCGAGGAGCGCCGGGTTTTGCTACGGCGTGAAGCGGGCTGTGGACATGGCCCGTGAGACGGCACAGAAATGTGAGCGCAGCGTGATGCTGGGGAACATTATCCACAACGCCAATGTGGTCTCGGAGCTGGAGGCCGTGGGGATGCGCAAGGCGGAGTCCTTAGACCAGGTGCGGCCCGGGGAGACGGTGGTCATCCGCTCCCACGGGGAGAGGAAAGAGGTTTTTGAGCGGCTGGCAGAGATGGGCGCGGAATGCGTCGACGCCACCTGCCCCAATGTACTGCGCATCCAGCAGCTGGTGGCCCAGGCCCAGGAGGAGGGGCGGACACCCCTTATCATCGGGGAGATGCACCACCCGGAGGTGCTGGGCGCGGCCAGCTGGTCGGAGCGGTCGGTGATATTGCCTGGACCCCAGGAACTGGAAAATTGGCTGAAAGAGGAACCATCCAGACGGGAAATTCCACTAACGGCGGCGGCCCAAACCACCTGCGTACAGGCAATTTGGGAAGGTTCCAAAGAAATTTTAAAAAAAGAGTGTACAAATGTAAAAATATTTGATACAATATGTAATGCTACGCATAGGCGTCAGTCTGAGGCGGCTGAATTGGCGGCTTCGGTGGATGTCATGGTCGTTGTTGGAGACCGTAAAAGTGCCAATACCAAGCATTTAGCAGAGATTTGCAGGGAGAAATGTGGACGGGTCGTTCAGATCGAACGGGCCGGTGAGCTCTCGTCAGACCTTTTTGAGGGATGTCTTGTGGCAGGTCTAACGGCCGGCGCATCTACGCCAGCGGGCATCATTAAGGAGGTATATACAACGATGAGCGAAGAAATCAAGAACATGGAAGCTACCGAAGAGAGCTTCGAGGAAATGCTGGAAAAATCTTTTAAGACTTTAAATACAGGAGAGAAGGTAACCGGTGTCGTGACGGCTGTGGGCCCCACCGAAGTCCAGGTGGATCTTGGCTGCAAGCAGGCGGGCTATATTGCCGTGGATGAGCTGAGCGCTGATCCCAATGTGAAGCCCGAGGATGTGGTGAAGGTCGGCGACGAGATCGAGACCTACATCATCCGCGTGAACGATGTGGAGGGCTACGCCATGCTCTCGAAGAAGCGTCTGGACGCTGTGAAGGTTTGGGAGGACATCGAGGTCGCCCGGGAGAACAAGACCACCCTGGAGGGCAAGGTCACCGAAGAGAACAAGGGCGGCATCGTCGTCAATGTCAAGGGTGTGCGCGTGTTCGTGCCCGCTTCCCAGAGCGGCCAGCCCCGGGGCGCCGATCTCAGCGAGATGATCGGCCAGACCGTTTCCCTGCGCATTACCGAGGTCAACCGTGCCCGCCGCCGCGTGGTGGGTTCCATCCGTGCCGTGCAGTTCGAGGCCCGTCAGGCTGCCCAGGCTGCTATTTGGGAGAGCATCGAGGTGGGTAAGCACTACACCGGCACCGTGAAATCCATGACCAGCTACGGCGTGTTCGTGGACATCGGCGGCGTGGATGGTATGGTACATATCTCCGAGCTGTCCTGGTCCCGCATTAAGAACCCCGCTGAGGTGGTTTCTGTGGGCGACACCCTGGATGTGTATGTCATTTCCTTCGATCCCGAGAAGCACAAGATCTCCCTGGGCGTGAAGGATCGTTCCTGCAACCCCTGGGATAAGTTCATGGAGACTTATCATGTGGGCGATGTGGCCAATGTGCGCATCGTGAAGCTGATGACCTTCGGCGCTTTCGCTGAGGTGGTTCCCGGCGTGGATGGTCTGATCCACATTTCCCAGATCGCTGACCGCCGCATTGAGAAGCCCGGTGATGTTCTGTCCGAGGGCCAGATGGTGGACGCCAAGATCACCGCCATTGACGAGGAGAAGCAGAAGATCTCCCTGTCCATCCGCGCTCTGCTGGAGAATCACGAGGATGAAGCTGACGAGGCCGACGAGGCTGTGGAAGCTGAGACTGAGGAATAATTCGGAATTTATAAATGGATCCGGCACTCAAGTAAGGGTGCCGGATCTTTTGCGCTTTCTTAGGTGTCACGCCGCCTGGGCAGCACATAAACTGAGGCATGAGGAGGAATGGCACCATGGAATATGTGATCATCATAGCCCGTTCCGTCACCCAGGCGCAGCGGATGATGCGTCTGCTGGAAAACTGCGGCATTTGGGCAAAAATATTCCGGGCTCCCGTGGGACTGACGGAGTACGGATGCAGCTATGCGGTGAAAATAAGGCGCGAGAAGCTGTGGCAGGCGATGGACTGCCTGCACCGGGGCGGGCTGACGCCCCTTTCGGTCCACGAAAAAAACGAGGATGGCTACCGCGAGGTGAGGACATGATCTATCTGGACAGCGGGGCCACCACCCTGGAAAAGCCCCCGGAGGTGGCGCGGGCCATGGCCCAGGCGGTGGGGGCCATGTCGTCCCCGGGGCGGGGGAATTATCCGGCCTCCCAGCGGGCGGAGCGGACGGCCTTTACCTGCCGGGAAGCGGCGGCGGGGCTGTTTCATGTGCCGGAGCCGGAGCGGGTGGTCTTTACCTCCAACGCCACCCACGGACTGAACATCGCCATACGCAGCCTGGTGCGGCCCGGGGGACGGGTGGCTATCAGCGGGTATGAGCACAACGCCGTGACGCGGGTGCTGCACAGCATTCCGGGGGTGGAAATCGTAGTCGTAGACGCGCCGCTGTTTGCACCGAAGAAGATGCTGGAGGGGTTTCACGGGGCCCTGCGGCGGTGCGTGGACGCGGTGGTGTGCAACCATGTATCCAATGTGTTCGGGTGCGTGCAGCCGGTGGAGGGCATTGCGGCGCTGTGCCGAAAATACAAGACACCGCTTATTGTGGACGCGTCCCAGTCGGCGGGGATACTACCGGTGACGCTCTCAGACTGGGGGGCGGCCTTCGTGGCTATGCCGGGACACAAGGGACTTTACGGGCCCCAGGGCATGGGGCTGCTGCTGTGCGGCGGGGAGGCGCGGCCCCTGCTTTTCGGCGGCACGGGGAGCGCGTCAAGGATGCAGACCATGCCGCCGGACCCGCCGGACCGACTAGAGGCGGGGACCCACAATATGCCGGGCATCGCGGGCCTTTTGGAGGGACTGCGGTTCGTGACCCGGGTGGGGCCGGAGAACATCGCGGAGCGGGAAATTCGGCTGACCCGGCGGGCGGCCCGGGGGCTTGCGGCGCTGCCGGAGGTGGAGGTATTTGCGGACCCGGAGGGCCGGGCGCAGACAGGGGTGCTGTCGTTCCGGGTGAAGGGAATGGACAGCGAGCAGATCGGCGAGGAGTTGGCTCGGAGGCAGATCGCCGTGCGGGCGGGGCTGCACTGTGCGCCTTTGGCCCACCGCACTGCGGGGACGCTGGAGACGGGGACGGTGCGCCTGAGCCCGTCGGTATTTAACACCGAGCAGCACATTGATACATTCCTGTGGGCGCTTTCGGGTATCCTGCGGGGAAAGGGGACGAAATAGAAAATTTCCGGCTAGAATGGGTTTTTCGGGTGGATTTTTTCTGAGAATACAAAGAAAATTAGATTGTTTTTATTGCTTTTTTCCCGGGATTCTTATATAATAAGTATTATCTATGAAATTCTATTGTACAGGAAAGGAGCAGACCGTGGATTCTATCATTTCTGTGCTGGAAAATATATGGCGATATCTGACGCTGGTCCGGGTGACGGATGTGCTGGATATTGCCATCATGTCCTTTGCCATTTACAAGCTGCTGAGCCTGGTGCGCAGCACACGCGCCGAGAATATCCTCAAGGGTATCATCTTCTTCATTCTGGCGCTGTGGCTGTCGTCCCTGCTGAGCCTGCGGGGCATCAACTACATCCTCAGCTATGTGGTGGAGTGGGGCGTTTTGGCGCTGTTTGTGGTGTTTCAGCCGGAGCTGCGCCGGGGCCTGGAGCAGTTGGGCAGCAAGAATATTAAGCTCCTGCGCTTCCTTACCCCCGCTCAGCAGAGCACGGAGCTGGAAAAGGCCATCGACCAGACCGTGGTGGCCTGCACGGAGATGTCCCGCTCCCACACGGGCGTGCTCATTGTGTTTGAGCGGAGCCTGGTGCTCAACGATATGGTCAGAAGCGGCACGGTGCTGGACGCGGAGGTGTCCGGCGAGCTGCTGAAGAATATCTTCTTCGTGAAGGCGCCGATGCACGACGGCGCGGTCATCGTCCGCGACGGGCGGATATTGGCCGCCGGGTGCATGCTGCCGCTGTCGAAAAATGTAAACCTGAGCCGCGACCTGGGTATGCGGCACCGGGCCGGTATCGGCATGAGCGAGAACTCCGACGCGGTGGTGGTGATCGTTTCCGAGGAGACGGGCTCCATTTCCGTGGCTATCGGTGGGATGCTCAAGCGGCACCTGATGCCCGAGACCCTGGAAAAGCTGCTGAAAAACGAGCTGATGCCTGCCCCGGAGCAGGAAAATGCCGAGAAAAAAGACCCGCCCTGGCTCTTGCAGCGGATCCGTCAGTGGAAGGGAGGCGACGAGGATGAGTAAGAGACGCAAGGCGCTGCGCATTGCGGCATCCATTGTGGCCGCCATTGCCATTTGGCTGTATGTGGACACCGTGCGTCAGCCCAGTGTGCCCATGAAGGTGAAGAACATCCCCGTGGAATTTGCCGGGGAGAGCACGACTTTGGCCGACAAGGGGCTGATGCTGCTGTCAGGCTACGACACCACCATCGACCTGACCCTCAAGGGGCCCCGCAGCCAGCTTCGTCAGATCGACAGGGATGACATTCGCATTGTGGTGGACACCAGCACCATCACGGAGGTGGGCTCCCAGAGCCTGAGCTACCAGGTGGTCTATCCCGACGGGGTGGAGAAGAACTCCATCTCCGTGGACTGGGCCAGCGCGTACCGGGTGACGGTGACGGTAGGCGAGCTTTACTCCACGGAGGTGCCGCTGGTGTGCGAAGTCACCGGCACGCCGAAGAAGGATTTCTACGCCGAAGAGCCCATACTGGATGTGGACAAAATTCTGCTTCACGGCCAGCGGGACGACCTGGTGAACATCAGCTATGCAAAGATCACCGTGGATGTGTCCGGCGCAGACAAGTCCTATGAAAATGCCTTGGGCTTTACGCTGTACGACTACAACGACATCGAGGTGGACAACGCCGCCATTCGGCCCACGACCAAGCTGGTGCAGGTGCGGGTGCCCATCAAGACCACCAAGGAGGTGCCCCTGGAGCTGATCGTGCGGGAGTCCGCCGGGTCTACCCGGGAGCAGGTGAGATTCACCATCGACCCCTTGTCGGTGACGCTGGCGGGGGAGAAGGAAGTGCTGGACACCATTGAGAGCATCGCCCTGGACACGGTGTATTTGCAGGACATTTCGGAGTCCCAGACGCTGTATTATGATATTTTGGCGCCGGAGAACACGGAGATCGTGGACGATAACCGCAGCGCTACCGTTACATTTACCGTCACCGGCGTGACGGAGCGGACCATCACCGTAAGCCGCTTCCAGGTGGAGCGGGTGGCCGAGGGCTTTACGGGGGTGTGTACCACCGAGAGCATTCAGGTGACGCTCCGGGGCCTGGCGGCGGAGATCGAGGCGGTGACGGAGGAAAATGTCATTGCAATCATCGACTTCTCCAATCTTACCG
The DNA here is from genome assembly GCA_963650985.1 of Clostridium sp. CAG:413. Classification (GTDB taxonomy): domain Bacteria; phylum Bacillota; class Clostridia; order Oscillospirales; family Oscillospiraceae; genus Vescimonas. Next base: position 47,794 of record CAVJNL010000001.1, on the reverse strand, counting down.
CGGAGGGAGAATACACCCTGCCGGTGAAGATCATCGTAAACGGCTATGACAATGTCAGCGCCAAGGGGAACTATCAGGTGAATGTGCGGCTGGAGAGCAGCACAGCCGAGACTTAGCGAAAGGAACAGAATATGACACAGATTGCAACAGTGGAAAAGAATTTGGAGCCGGGCTTCGTGGAAATTTCCGTGCCGCGGAAATCCGCCTGCGGGCACGACTGCGAGGAGTGCGCCGGGTGCGGCATGATCGGGGCGGCCATCCATGCCCGGGCCAGCGACCCGGTGGGCGTGAAGCCCGGGGACAAGGTGGTGGTCCAGAGCGAGACGAAGAAGCTGTTGGGCGTGGTGGCGCTGGTATATTTGCTGCCGGTGATCGCCTTTTTGCTGGGGTACTTCCTGTCAGAGGGGCTGGCGGAGTCCGCCCGGTATATCATCGCCATTGCCGCCGCTATTGTGGCTTTTGTCCCCAGCATTTTCTATGACCGCTATGCCAAGCGCCACGAGATACTGACCTATACCGTTGTGCGACTGTTCTGATGTTTGGATATGTGCACATCTCCCCGGATAAACTGACGGAGGAGGAGGCGGCGCGGTACAGGGCCTGCTACTGCGGACTGTGCCACACCCTGGGTCGGCGCTATGGTACGGCGGCCCGGATGATACTGAATTACGACCTGGTATTTTTGGCTATGCTTCTGTCAGACGGGGACGCGCCCCGGTGCGGCGAGAAGCAGTGCTTGACCCACCCGATGCGCAGGCGGTGCTTCTGTGAGGAGACGGCGGCCCTGGACGCGGCGGCGGATGTGAGCGTGCTGCTCACCTGGTGGCAGCTTCGGGACGGCGCGGAGGACCACGGATTTTTCCGGGGAATGAAATACAGGCTTGCCAGCCTGTTTCTGCGCCCGGCCTACGGGAAAGCCCGCCGCTTCTGCCCAAATTTGGACAGGCAGATACGGGAGAGACTGAAATATTTATCACAACTGGAAAGCGAAAAATGCCCCGTGCCCGACCAGGCGGCGGACGCCTTTGCCCTGCTGCTGCGGGACCTGGCGGCTTTGGAGAGCTGCGCCGAAAAGCGGCGGGTGCTGGAGGAGCTGCTGTACCACCTGGGACGGTGGATCTACCTGGTGGACGCCCTGGACGATGTGAAGGAGGACAGCAAAAGTGGAAGCTACAATCCGCTTCTGCTGCGCTATGGAGCGGTGGACGGGCAGCTATCGGAGCAGGACAAGCAGCGCGTTGCTTCCACATTGGACGCCTCCATCCGAACCATGGCCGCCGCCTACGAACTGGCGGACTTCGGATGCTGGGCGGGCATTATAGAAAGCGTTTTATACGAGGGACTGTATGCGGTGGGCAGCGCCGTGCTGAACGGAACTTACCGCAAGCAGACAAGAAAGACAGAGAACGCCAAAGGAAAGGCAGGACCCGATGATGCGTGACCCCTATGAGGTGCTGGGCGTATCCAGTACCGCCACAGACGAGGAAGTGAAAAAAGTCTACCGCAATCTAGCTCGGAAATATCACCCCGACAACTACCACGATTCGCCCCTGGCCGATGTGGCCCAGGAGAAGATGAAGGAGATCAACGAGGCCTACGAGCAGGTGCAGACCATGCGCAAGAACGGCGGGTCCGGCGGGGCCGGATACGGCGGCGCTTACGGTGGCGGCGGGTACGGAAATCCGTATGGCAATCCCTACGGCGCTTACACGGGCGACGCGGCCTTTCTGCGGGTGCGCGTGAGCATCCAGCAGGGGAATCTGAACCTGGCGGAGGAGCAGCTCAACGCCATGAGCGACCACAACGCCGAGTGGAACTTCCTCAAGGGCGTTATCTGCTACCGCAAGGGCTGGATGGACCAGGCCAAGCGCTACTACGAGACGGCGGTGCAGATGGCCCCGGACAACCCGGAATACCGCCGGGCGCTGGACATCATCGAGGGCCGGGGCAGCACCTATCGGCCCCGGGGCTACGGAAACCGGACCACAGGCAGCTTCGGAAACGACGAGTGCATGAAGGTATGCGGCGCGCTGATCTGTGCCAACTGTTTGTGCGGCGGCGGAAGAGTGTTCTTCTGCTGACGAGATGGAGGAGGAAAGGAATATGGTCAAAAGCATGACCGGCTATGGCCGCGCCCGGCAGGAACGCAATGGAAGAAACATCACCGTGGAGGTGCGGTCGGTGAACAACCGCTATTTGGACTGCACCGTGAAGATGCCCCGGGCCTATATTTTTGCCGAGGACGCCATGAAGGCCCTGGTGCAGAAGTCCATTTCCCGGGGAAAAGTGGATGTGTTCGTCACCGTAGACGCGGTGTCCGCCGACCAGACGGTGGTGCAGGTGAATGAACCCCTGGCCCGGAGCTACTACGAGGCGCTGACCCGGCTGCGGGAGATGTTCTCCCTGGAGGACGAGCTGAACGCGGCCACCCTGGCGCGGTTTCCCGACGTGCTGGCGGTGACGAAGGCGGAGGAGGATCTGGAGATGATCTCCGCCGATATTTGCGCCGTGCTGGAGGAGGCCCTGGCCGCCCACCGGCAGATGCGGGCCGTGGAGGGCGAGAAGCTGTATAGTGACATCGCGTGCCGGGCCGACACCATCGAGGGCGTCGTGGCCAAGGTGGAGGAGCGCTCGCCTCAGACCGTCAGCGAGTACCGGGCACGGCTCGAGGCGAAGATGCGGGAGGTATTGCAGTCCACCACCATCGACGAGAGCCGGATTTTGACCGAGGCCGCCATTTTTGCCGACAAGATCGCCGTGGATGAGGAGACCGTGCGCCTGCGCAGCCATCTGTCCCAGCTTAGGACTATGCTGGCGGGCGACGAGCCCGTGGGGCGGAAGCTGGACTTCCTCATTCAGGAGGTGAACCGGGAGTGCAACACCATCGGATCTAAGTGCAATGACCTGACCATCGCAAGGGATGTGGTGAACATGAAGGCCGAGGTGGAGAAGATCCGCGAGCAGGTACAGAACATCGAGTGAGGTAGGGAAGATGGAGCTGATAAACATTGGTTTCGGAAACCTCATTTCCGCCCAGCGGCTCATTGCCATCGTCAGCCCCGACTCCGCGCCGGTGAAGCGGCTTATCCAGGAGTCACGGGACAGTGGGATGCTCATTGACGCCACCTTCGGGCGCAAGACGGCGGCGGTGCTTATCATGGACAGCGACCATGTGGTGCTCTCGGCCCTCTCGGCGGAGAAGCTGGCACCCCGGTTTGGGGTAAAGGTAGAAGACTTTACACAGGAGGAATTGCTTTGACTAAGGGTAAGACATTCATCATTTCCGGCCCCTCCGGGGTGGGCAAGAGCACGGTGCTCAACGCCCTCTTACAGGAGTACCCGGACCTGTATTTTTCCGTGTCCGCCACTACCCGGTCGCCCCGGGAAAAGGAGCTGGACGGCGTACATTATCACTTCATAGCTCCGGAAGATTTTCATAGGATGATCGAGGAGGAGGCGTTTTTGGAGTACGCCGAGTATGTGGGCAATTTCTACGGAACGCCGAAAAAATATGTGGACGCCGCCATGGACGAGGGGCGGGATGTGATTTTGGACATTGAGATCCAGGGCGCCCAGCAGGTGTGCGCCAAGCGGCCGGAAACGGTGCGTATCTTCATCGCGCCGCCCTCCTGGGCCGAGCTGGAGCGCCGCCTCACCGAGCGGGGGACCGACGACGCCGACAAGGTGCAAAAGCGGCTCCTGCGGGCCAAGGTGGAGCTGAAAATGGCGGATGCCTACGACTATTTTGTTATCAACGACACGGTGGAAAGCGCCGTGGAGCAGATAAAGGCCATTCTATTGGCCGAGCACTGCAAGTCCCCCCAGCGTATCGCAAAATTGCTGGTGGAGTAAATAAATTTGTTTATAAATTCGCCGAAAGGCAGATAGGAAGTTGATTATTATGATGCTGTATCCTGCAATGACGAAACTCACGGAGTACATTCCCAACCGCTATATGATGGTGAATGTGGTGGCGCGGCGTGCCCGCCAGATCGCCCAGGAGGCCGAGGCAAACGGCGAGCCCCTGGAGGAAAAACCCGTGACTATGGCTATCAACGAGGTGGCGGAGGGGCTGTTTGATGCGGCCTCCATCGACACCGGTATCGACACCGACAACCAGTAATTTTTCCCGCAGCAGGAGGCAAAGCTATGGCGCGGATCGCAAAAATCGCAATAGAGGCTGCCGTCTACGCCATTGATAGGCCCTACGACTACCTGGTGCCGGAGGGCATGGCCGTGGGCGCGGGTATGCGCGTGACGGTGCCCTTTGGGCGGGGAAACCGCCGCTCGGAGGGCATGGTGCTGGCCGTGCAGGAGGCGGTGGCGGATAGGCCGCTGAAGGCGGTGGACGCGGTGCTGGACGAGGAAGCGCAGCTCTCGGCGGAGCAGATTCGCCTGGCGCTGTGGATGTGCCAGCGGTATTTCTGCACCTTTTATGACGCGCTCCACGCGATACTGCCCATCGGACTTTGGTATCAGCACAAGGAGCTGTGGCACCTGTGCCGGGAGCCGGAGGGGGAGAGCCTGACGCAGCCGGAGGCGCTGCTGGTGGACCTTCTGCGGGAGGGGGACCGGGAGTTTTCCCAGCTTCTGGCGGCCCAGCCCAAGGCCAGGGCCCTACTTCAAAAGCTGGAGAAGCTGGGGGTCGTGTCCTGCGCCCGGGAATCCAGCAGGCGGGTCCTGGACAAGACGGACCTGCGGGTCTCGCTGGCGGTTCCCGCCCAGGAGGCGGAGGAGCTGGCACGGGAAAAAATGAAAAAAGCGCCCCGGCAGGGGGCGGCCTTGTCTTTTTTGCTGCAAAACGGGGAGACTTCGCTCCACGACCTCACCTACTACACGGGCATTACCCGCAGGTGGGTGATAGGGATGGAAAAGCAGGGAGTGTTTTCCCTGCGGGAGGAGGAAATTTTTCGGGTAAAGCTGCGTGCGGCGGATGAAATGGCGCCGGAAATTCGGCTCAACCAGGAGCAGCAGGCGGCTTTCAACGAAATTTTGGGGCAGATACACAGCGGTAAGCCGGGGGTAACGCTCTTACAGGGTGTCACCGGCAGCGGCAAGACCGAGGTGTACATCACCCTGGCCCAGCGTCTTTTGCAGGAGGGCAGGACGGCCATGATCCTGGTGCCGGAAATTGCCCTGACGCCCCAGATGATGCAGCGGTTTTCCGCGTATTTCGGGGAGGAGGTGGCCCTGCTGCACAGCGGCCTGGGCATCTCCCAGCGGTATGACCAGTATAAGCGCATTCGGCAGGGCCTGGTGAAAATCGTGCTGGGGACGCGGTCGGCGGTGTTTGCGCCCATTGCGAACCTGGGTATGATCGTTTTGGACGAGGAGCAGGAGGGGTCTTACGAATCGGAAAAGGCGCCCTGCTACCACGCCCGGGACATTGCCAAATACCGCTGCGCCAAGGAGGGCGCGTGGCTGGTGCTGGGCTCTGCCACCCCCACAGTGGAGACGGCCCACAACGCCCGGGAGGGCAAGTACCATCTGACGTTGCTGCGGCGGCGGTACAACCAAAACGCCTTGCCGCGGGTCTCGCTGGTGGACATGCGCCAGGAGCTGCGGCAGGGGAACTACACCTCCATCAGCCGGGAGCTGTATGAGGAGATTCAAAAAAATTTGGAGCTGGGGCAGCAGACCATTCTGTTTCTCAACCGGCGGGGCAACAGCCGACAGATGATCTGCCCCGGGTGCGGGTATGTGCCCCAGTGCGACCGATGCAGTGTTTCGCTGACCTATCACTCCGCCAATCGGCGGATGATGTGCCACTACTGCGGGCACTCGGAGAAGTTTGAGCGGGACTGCCCCCAGTGCGGGGAGGAGATGCGGCCCGTGGGCACCGGCACACAGAAGGTGGAGCAGGAGCTGCGGGAGCTGTTCCCGGAGACGGAAATTCTGCGGATGGACGCGGATTCCGTGGGCGTGCAGCACGAAAAGCTGCTGCAAAAATTTGATACGGAAAAAATTCCCATCCTTTTGGGCACGCAGATGGTGGCTAAGGGATTGGATTTTGATAATGTGACCCTGGTGGGCGTGCTGGCGGCGGATCAGTCGCTGTATGTGGATAGCTACCGGGCCGCCGAGCGCACCTTTGTGCTGCTGACCCAAGTGGTGGGCCGGGCAGGACGGGGGGACAAGCCCGGGCGGGCGGTGATTCAGACCTACACCCCGGAAAACGAGGTGCTGCTGGACGCAGCGAAGCAGGACTACGAGAGCTTTTACCGGCGTGAGATCAGCTTGCGGCAGCTTCGGCGGGAACCGCCGTTTACGGACCTGACGGTGCTGACGGTGACGGGGGCATTCGAGGAGTATGTGCGGCGAAGCTGCATGGAGCTAAAGCAGAGCCTCCGGGAAGCCGTGGAGCAGCCGCCCTACAAGGACATGGGCCTGGAGGTCCTGGGCCCCGCCCCGGCCCCGGTAGTGAAGGTCAACGGGCGGTTTCGCTACCGCATTACGGTGGTGGGGCGGTGCAATGGAACGGTGCGGCGGCTTTTATCCGCCTATATGAAGGAGTTTGCCCAGCGGCCCGAGAACCGAAATATGAACATTTTCGCGGAGTATAACCGAATGAACTAAGGAGCAGGAGGAGAACTAAAATGGCACTGAGACGGATCGTATTGCAGGGGGAGGACTGCCTGACCAAGGTGTGCCGCCCTGTGACGAATTTTGATAAGCGGCTGCACATTCTGCTGGACGACATGACCGACACGCTCCTGGACTCCGGCGGCGTGGGTCTAGCCGCGCCCCAGGTGGGCATTCTGCGCCGGGTGTGCGTGGTGCAGAACGAGGACGACGAGATCATCGAGCTCATTAACCCCGAGATCATCTACATCGAGGGGGAGCAGACGGGCCTGGAGGGCTGCTTGAGCGTGCCGGGAAAGTACGGCGTTGTTACCCGCCCCGAGGTGGTACGGGTCCGCGCCCAGGATAGAGACGGAAGCTTCTTTGAGGTGGAGGACACGGACCTAACTGCCCGGTGCTTCTGCCACGAGATCGAGCACCTGGACGGGCACCTGTTTGTGGAGCACACGGATCATCTGCTGACGGAGGAGGAGCTGCAAGAGTACATCCGCCAGCAAGAGGAGGACGAGTCGTAATGCGAATTTTATTTATGGGAACGCCGGAGTTCGCCGTGGAGCAGCTACGGCGGCTGGTGGAGGACGGACACGACCTCTGCGGCGTGTTCACCCAGCCGGATAAGCCCAAGAACCGGGGCATGAAAATGGCCCTTTCTCCTGTAAAGGAGTATGCCTTGTCACATGGCTTAAATGTTTATCAGCCCACGAAAATGCGCGACGGAACGGCCCTGGCCCTGGTGCAGGAGCTGAAGCCGGAGCTGATCGTGGTGGCGGCCTACGGGCGCATCCTGCCGGAGGACATTTTGGCGGTGCCGCCGATGGGGTGCATCAATGTTCACTCCTCGGTTTTGCCCAAATATCGCGGCGCGGCACCCATCAACTGGGCCATTTTGGACGGCCTCAAGGAAACCGGCGTGACCATCATGTATATGGCGAAGGAGCTGGACGCCGGGGACATTATCTGCATTAAAAAAACAGAAATTCTGCCGGAGGAGAACGCCCAGGAGCTGACGGGGCGGCTGGCCCTGCTGGGGGCGGAGGCTCTAACGGAGGCGGTGGCGCAGATCGGCGCGGACACCGCCACCCGGATACCCCAGGATCACAGCGCGTTCACCTACGCGCCCATGCTCAGCAAGGAGCTTTCGCCTATGGACTGGAGCAAACCGGCCCAGGCGCTCCATGACCAGGTGCGGGGGCTGATCCCCTGGCCCTGCGCCACCATGGTTTTGGCGGAGAAGAAGTTGAAGGTGTTCAAAACGAAGCTGGGCGACAAGACGACCGCCCGGCCCGGTGCCGTGCTCACCGCCGGAAAGCAGGGCCTGGAAATGGCCTGTGGCGACGGTCGGAGCCTGTGGATATTGGAAGTGCAGGCCGAGGGCGGCAAGCGAATGATGGCGGCGGACTATCTTCGGGGCCATCCTGTGGAAGTGGAAAAATGAGCGAGAACAGAAAATTTACCGCCCGAGATGTGGCCCTGGAGGTGCTGATGCAGGTGGAGCGGGCCAACGCCTGGTCCGACGGGAGTCTCAAGCGCACCATTGTCAAAAACGGGTTGGAGGGCCGGGAGGCGGCCCTGGCTACCAGGCTGGCCTACGGCGTGGTGCAAAACCGCACCTTGCTGGACTACTATATCACCTGCTACTGCGTGCAGAAGGCCCACAAGCTGGAGCCGGTCATCCGCAATATCCTGCGCATCGGCGGGTATCAGATCCTTTTTATGGATAAAATTCCCCATCGGGCCGCCGTGAACGAGGCGGTGGAGATGTGCCGCAAAAACGGACGGCCCCGGGCGGCGGGCATGGTGAACGCCGTGCTGCGGAAATTTGTGAGCAACTGGATGGATATGCCGCCCATTCCCCAAGGGAGCACGGCGGAATATCTTTCCATTCGTTATAGCCACCCCCGTTGGCTGGTGGAGCGGCTTTTGGGGCTGCTCTCCCCGGAGGAGACGGAGCGGTTTTTGCAGGGGGACAACGACATTGTGCCCACCACCATTCAGACGAATCTGCTGAAAACCGACGACGAGGCCCTGGCCCAGGAGCTGCGCCAGGCCGGGGTGGAGGTGGAGCGCCACGGCTGGCTGCCCCACTGCTTTACGGTGCGCGGCACCGGCAATTTGGAGCGTCTGCCCGCCTTTGCGGAGGGGCGATTCATGGTGCAGGACGCCGCCGCCCACCTGGTGACGATGGTGGCCCAGCTGAAAAAGGGCGACCGGGTGCAGGATGTGTGCGCTGCGCCGGGGGGCAAATCCTTTGCCGCCGCCATCGCCATGGAGGGGGAGGGGGACATCCTCTCCTGCGACATTTACCCCCACAAGCTGAAGCTCATCGACGCCGGGGCGGAGCGGCTGGGCATTTCCTGCCTGCGGACCATGCTGGCGGATGCCCGGGAGCACCACGCGGCCTGGGACAGAGAGGCGGATGTGGTCATCGCCGATGTGCCCTGCTCGGGCCTGGGCATCATTCGCAAGAAGCCGGATATTCGATATAAGGACCCCAAGGAGCTGGCGCAGCTTCCGGGGATACAGAGAGAAATTTTGGAAAATGTGTGCCGGTATGTGCGCCCCGGCGGCGTGCTGATTTACTCCACCTGCACTATCCTCCCGGAGGAGAACGAGCAGGTGACGGGGGCGTTTTTGCAGGCGCACCCGGAGTTTGAGCGGACGGGGTTCACCCTGCCGCTGCCCATTGGGCCGGTCGATGCCGGCCAGTTGACTCTGTGGCCACAAAAGCATGGGACGGACGGGTTTTACATCTGCCGAATGCGCAGAAAGGACTGAAGGACACGGAAGGAGGGAGACGCTCTCTTGCTTGACATCAAATCCATGACCCTGGCGGAGATGGGGGACTATTTTCGCAGTATGGGGGAGCCGGCCTTCCGGGCCAAGCAGGTTTTCACCTGGCTGCACCGGGGCGCGCAGAGCTTTGACGACATGAGCAACCTCTCCAAGTCCCTGCGGCAAAAGCTGGCCGAGAGCTGCCATATCACCGTGCCACGGGTGGCGCGGAAGCAGGAGTCGCGGCTGGACGGCACCATTAAATACCTCTGGGAGCTGGAGGACGGCAACTGCATTGAGACCGTCCTCATGCAGTATCACCACGGCAACACCGTGTGCATCTCCTCTCAGGTGGGGTGCCGGATGGGGTGCGCCTTCTGCGCGTCCACCATCGCCGGGCGGGTCCGGGACCTGACGCCCTCAGAGCTGCTGGACCAGGTGCTGTTTACGCAGTTGGATTCCGGTCGGGAGATCTCCAATATCGTGCTGATGGGCATTGGAGAGCCTCTGGACAACCGGGAAAATGTGCTGAAATTTTTGGAGCTGGTGAACCATCCCGATGGGCTGAACATCGGTATGCGGCACATCAGCTTATCCACCTGCGGCGTGATACCGGGCATTGACTATCTGGCGGGGCTGCACTTGCAGTTGACGCTTTCGGTGTCCCTCCATGCGCCGGACAGCGAGACGCGCTCACGCATTATGCCGGTGAATCAAAAATATGATGTGGAGGAGCTGTTTGCCGCCTGCCACCGCTATTTTAAGACCACCGGGCGGCGCATATCCTTTGAATACGCCATGATCGACGGGGTGAACGACCACGACTGGCAGGCAGACCTTATAGCCAAAAAGCTGGCGGGTATGCCGGGGCATGTGAATCTCATTCCGCTGAACGATGTAGTGGAGAGCCCCTTCAAGCCCAGCCACCGGGTGGCGGCCTTTCAAAAACGGTTGGAGTCCCACGGCATCACCGCCACAGTGCGGCGAAGTCTGGGCGGAGATATAGATGCGTCTTGCGGCCAGCTTCGGCGCAAGGCAATGGAAGAAAAGGAGGAAGTCAGCGGAAAATGAGGATATGGAGCATATCAGACATCGGTCTTGTGCGGCATGAGAACCAGGACGCCTGCGGGACGATGCTGATACAGAATTACACCGCCGCCGTGGTTTGCGACGGGATGGGCGGTACCGCAGGCGGAGCCGTTGCCAGCAAGCTGGCTGTGCAGACCTACCGCCAGCAGTTGGAGAAAAATCTTCGCCGCCACATGACCGCCCAGCAGCTCAAGGAGGTGTCCGGCTACGCCATTGCCGCCGCCAACCGGGCCATTCGGCAGAAGGCCCAGGAGGAGCCCTCCGTGCAGCACATGGGAACCACCCTGGTGGCGGCCATCGTGTCTGGGGAGGATGTGCTCATCAGCAATGTGGGCGACAGCCGGGCCTATCTCTTGGGCGACGGCGGCATCCGGCAGATTTCCAAGGATCACTCTCTGGTGGGGTCCATGGTGGAGCAGGGGAACATGACCGAGCAGGAGGCCCGGCGGCACCCCAATCGAAACCTGATCACCCGGGCCTTGGGGCCGGAGGAAAATGTGCAGGACGATGAGTTTTCGTGCAAGTGGAAACAGGGTGACTACCTGCTTTTGTGCACGGACGGACTGGTGAACACCGTCAGCGACCAGGAGCTGCTCTTTGAGATCGTGCATACCGAGAACCCGGAGCACTGCCTGAAGCGGCTGGTGGATATTTCCGTGAGCCGCGGCGCGCCGGATAATGTAACGGCGATCCTGATGCAGAACATATAAAGGAGATTTGGAATATGGATAAGTACATAGGAAAAATGCTGGATGACCGTTACGAGATCATCGAGCTCATCGGATCCGGTGGCATGGCCAATGTGTATAAGGCCAAGTGCCACCGCCTCAACCGCATGGTGGCGATCAAAATTCTCAAGTCCGACATGGCGGAAAACGAGGAGATTCGCCGCCGCTTCCGGGACGAGAGCCGGGCTGTGGCGCAGCTCTCCCATGCCAACATCGTGTCGGTGTACGATGTCTCCAGCAGCGGCGACACCGAGTACATCGTCATGGAGCTCATTGACGGCATCACCCTCAAGCAGTACATGGAGCGGCGGGGGCAGATGGATTGGCGGGAGTCCCTGCACTTCATCATGCAGATCATGCGTGCCCTGGAGCACGCCCACGGCCGGGGCATTGTCCACCGGGACATCAAGCCCCAGAACATCATGGTCCTGCGGGATGGCAGCGTGAAGGTGGCCGACTTCGGCATCGCCTGCCTGCAAAATAACGCCCAGACGCTGACCCAGGACGCTTTGGGGTCCGTTCACTATATCTCTCCCGAGCAGGCCCGGGGTGAGCACATCGACGCCCGGTCCGACATTTATTCCGCCGGTGTGGTGCTCTATGAGATGCTCACGGGTCGGCTGCCCTTTGAGGGCGACACCGCTGTGTCCGTCGCCATCCAGCACCTGAGCTCGGTGCCTCTGGCGCCCAGCGAGATTCGGGAGGACATTCCCAAGGGCCTGGAGCTGATCTGCATGAAAGCCATGTGCGCCGACATCAACAAGCGCTATGCCTCCGCCACGGCTATGCTGGAGGACCTGGAGAGCTTCCGCAAGAACCCCGATATCGACATGGAGTATATCCGCGAGGAGCTGAAGGAGAAGGAGAACACCGAGGCCACTCGCTACATCAGCAAAAAGGAGCTCAGCGAGGCCGTCCGCAGCAAGAAGGAGAAGGTCGAGCAGGCCGCGGAGAAGCAGGAGAAGCCCGGTATCGCCGGGACCAAGGACGAGAAGAAGCGCATGGCTATCATCATCGGCGCATTTGCCGGGGCACTGGTGCTCATATTTCTGATCTTTATGCTGATCTTCGGCGGCTTTGGCGGCGGCGGTGACAGCAGCGGCCACAAGGTGCCGGATATTCGGGGCTTGACTGTGGAGCAGGCCGAGAAGCTGGACGGCATTAAGGGCATTTTCACCATTGAAGTCGTTGGTACCAAGGAAAACAGCAAGTATGAGGATGGACAGATCATTTCTCAGGACCCCAGCGAGGGGACACTGCGCAAGAACAATCTGACCATTCAGGTGTATATCTGCTCCAAGGTGGAGAAGTCCTATATGCCCACGGTGCTGAATCTGTCCGAGAGCGAGGCCAAGAGCATTTTGAACAACATGGGCCTGGGGCTGAACATCCAGGTGCAGGATAGGCCGTCCGACTCCGTGACCAAGGGCCTGATCGCCGCCACCAGTCCGGCGGCGGGGGCTGAGATTCGCCAGGGCAATACCATCATCCTCTATGTCAGCTCCGGCAAGGAAATTAAGCCCGTGACCGTGCCCAATTTCGTGGGCATGACCGAGGAAAAGGCCAACATTGAGGCCCAGAAGCTGGGCCTGGTGGTGGGTGCCAGCTCCGGCGAGTACAGCGATAAGCCTGCGGGCACGGTTATCCGCCAAAGCATTTCCGCGACGACTGAGGCCAAGACCGGCGACAACATTTACTTTACCATCAGCTTGGGGCCCAACACCTCTTTGGTGGATGTGCCCAATGTGGTGGGCGCTTCCCTGGAGCGGGCCAAAGCTACCCTGGAGCAGGCCGGATTTGTGGTGGAAGTGCAGTGGCAGGGTGAGGAAGGCGAGAACGCCATGGTCATTAGCTGCAATCCTACCGGCACCGCCGAAAAGGGCAGCACCATTGTGATCGTGGTGCAGTCCCAGTCCACGGAGCCTGAGCCGGACGGCGGCCATACGGACGGATGAGAGGACGCATTGAAAAAGCCCTGAGCGGGTTCTACTATGTGAATGTGGGCGGCCAGGTCTTGCAGTGCCGGGCCCGGGGGAAGTTTCGCCGGGAGGGCACCAGCCCCCTGGTGGGCGACTGGGTGCAGGTGCGGGAGCTGGGCGGCGGAGAAGGTTTCGTAGAGGAGATCGAGCCACGGAAAAACTGCTTCGCCCGGCCCTCGGCGGCCAACATCGACCAGCTTGTGATCATCGCCTCCGGGGCCATCCCGGTGACGGACCCGTATCTCATTGACCGCATTGCTTCCATCGCCGCCCTGAAGGGCTGCTGGGTGCTGGTGTGCCTGAACAAGAGCGACCTGGACCCGGCGGAGGACCTGTATGAGATCTACGCTCATTCCGCCATCCCCGTGCTGCGTGTCAGCGCTAAGACCGGGGAGGGAACAGAGGAGCTGCGGGGCCGTATCCATGGCAAGCTAAGTGCCTTTACAGGGAACTCCGGCGTTGGGAAATCCAGCATTCTCAACTGCCTGTGTCCGGACCTATCCTTGCAGGTGGGCGAGGTGAGCCAGGCCCTGGGACGGGGCAGGCACACCACCCGCCATGTGGAGATGTTCTCCGTGGAGGAGGACACCTGGGTCATCGACACCCCGGGCTTTTCCTCCTTTGACACGGAGGAGCTGAACCTGGAATTGCAGGCGCGGCTGCCGGAGACTTTTCCCGAGTTTCTGCCGTATCTGGGCCAGTGCCGGTTCGTGGGGTGCAAGCACATCAAGGAAAGGGGCTGCGCCGTGCTGGACGCGGTGCGGCGGGGGGATATTCCGGCCCAGCGGCACAAAAGCTATGTGCGGCTGTGGGAGGAAGTGAAGGACATCCGCCCCTGGGATAAAAAATAATAGAAACTCCGCTGCTTTCTTCGGGAGGCGGCGGAGCTTTTTATATGAACCTCGGGACGCGGTGGCGCGTATATTGCAGTAGAGGAGGGTTATTATGAGACGGTGGAACTGCGGGAGGGGCGTGGGGATCTGCGCGCTGGCCTTGGGCGTGGGCATCCTCATTGCGGCCATTTTCCCGGTGGGGTGCTTGATGTTCATTGTAGCATTTTTATTGATCGCCTGCGGCATTTGCTGTATGCGGCAGTGAAAGGGGGGAGGAAAATGCGGATCATCGTATGGAAAGCGCCGGGGTTTTTGCGGGGCATTCTGCGCTGCTTATTCTGCGGGAAGGAATAGAGGCGGCGGCCCGCTCATAGAATGGGGGCAGGACACAATATGAGAGGGTGATTGAAGTGGACACGGAACTGAAATTTGAGCAGATCACTTGCTATGACTTACTGACCAAAGTGGTGACGACCCACGAGGAGACGACGGAGACGACCCTGCCCGACTACTGCGCCACGGTGTCGAGAATATTGGAGGCCACGGGCCAGCTTTTGGTGCGGGAGAAGCAGGCGGCGGAGGGCATGCTCCGGGGTGAGGCACGGGTGACGGTGCTCTATCTCTCCGAGGAGACGGAGGGGCTGCAAAGCGTGACGGTGATGGTGCCTTTTACCTGCGAGCTCAGCGACCCGAAGCTGCGGGAGTGCCGGATGATGCAGGTACATAGCAGGCTGCTTTTGTGCGAGGCGAAGCCCATCACCGGGCGCAAGCTCTATCTGCGGGTGATCCCGGAGCTGACGGTGCTGGGGTTCGGGCAGAAGCAGATGCGGCTGTGCTGCGGAGCTGAGGGCAAGGGTCTGCAAGTGCGGCGGAGAACCCGGGAGCTTTGCCTTTTGGCGGCGGCGGAGGAGAGGAGCTGCACCACGGCCCAGGAATTTGAATGCGGCACGGAGCAGGTGGAGGAAATTCTCTTGAGCCGGATGCTGCCGCGCATCACAAGCTGCCAGCAACTGGGCAGCAAGCTGGTGGTGAAGGGGGAGCTGTGCATGTCGGCCATGCTGCGCGTGGCGGATCGCAAGCTTCGGGACATGGTGCAGACAGTGCCGTTTTCGCAGATTTTGGATGGGTTCACCGCCCTGGAGAACGCCGCCTGGCAGGTGGAGGCGGAGGCCAGCGAGTGGGACCTGCGGTTGGTGCGTGGCGAGGGCGGCTGCCGCATGGGTCTCACGGCCCGGATCACCTTGCAGGCGTTCGCGTATCAGAAGCGGGAGGTTTCCTATGTGACGGACCTGTACAGCACCTGCCAGACCCTGGCAGCGGAGACGGAGACGGTGCGGTTTACCCAGCGGTGCAGCCCGGTTTGCGCCCGAGAATGGGCGGAGGAGCTGCTGGAATCCGGGCGGGGGTCGCTGTTTGCATACATGACGGCCTTTGACTGCGGCGGGGTCATTGCCCGGTGCGACGGGGGGCGGACGGAGCTGTCCACCACCGTGCGGATGCGGATACTCTATCAGGACGAGAGCGGCGCGCCGGTGACGGCGGAGCGGAGCAGGGAGATGAGTGCGACCGTGGACGGCACCCTGGACGCGGCGTGGCTGCGCAGCGGCATTGCCGAGCTGCGGGGGAGCGCAGGGACCTGCCAGGTGCGTGTGCCGGTGTACTTCTGCGGCATGACCGGCGAGGAAGCAGAGATAAAAACCGTGACGGCGGTGTCGGAGTCCGGGGAGGGGCAGAAGCCCAGGCCGTCCCTGGTGCTGCGGCGGGCCAAGTGCGGCGAGTGCCTGTGGGACATTGCCAAGCAGCATGGCAGCAGCGAGGAGGCCATACGACAGTGCAACCACATGGAGGACGACACTTTGCCGGAGGGTATGCTGCTGATCCCGGTGCTGCGGAAGTAGGAGATATTCGAATATTGGGACGGGCGGGGGTAGACCCCGCCCGTTTTTGCGTGGGAAATTGGAGCTGCGGATTTTTGCGTAAAAAAGCCCACGCCAGGCAGATTTTGGCTTGGCGTAGGGGTATGAAATAAGAATGAAATTGTTTTGAAAACCTTGAAAATGGAATCGCTTAGTTTTGGGCGAAACGGGCGAGGAACTGGCGGGTGCGCTCTTCTTTGGGGTGGGAGATGACCTCCTTGGGGTCGCCCTGCTCCACGATGACGCCACCGTCCATGAAGATGACGCGGTCGGCTACATCCCGGGCGAAGCTCATTTCGTGGGTGACAATGACCATGGTCATGTGCTCCTCGGCCAGTTGGCGGATGACCTTGAGAATTTCCCCGGTCAGCTCCGGGTCCAGGGCGGAGGTAGGCTCGTCAAAGAAGAGAATTTCCGGCTCCATAGCCAGGGCCCGGGCGATGGCCACACGCTGCTGCTGGCCGCCGGAGAGCTGGCAGGGATAGGCGTCGGCCTTGTCCGCCAGGCCCATTTTCTCCAGCAGGGAGCGGGCCTTGCTCTCCGCCTCCTCCTTGCTGCGGCCCAGAACCTGGATGGGCGCGTCGGTGAGGTTCTTCAGCACGGAGAAGTGGGGAAAGAGGTTGAAGTTTTGAAACACCAGGCCGAAGCGGCTGCGAATTTTCTTCAGCTGCTGCTTGTCGGCGTAGACGGACACGCCTTGGTCATTAGTCTTGGCGGCATAGTCGCCGGAATAGAGCAGGTCGCCGCTATCCATCTTGGTCAGCAGGGTGGCGCAGCGCAGCAGGGTGGACTTGCCGCTGCCGGAGGGGCCGATGATGGCCACCACCTCGCCCTGGGCCACGGTGAGGCTGATGTCCTTGAGGACATGGAGCGTGGAGTCATTGAAGCTCTTTTTAACATTTTTGATTTCCAAAATATTCATATCCGCGCCCCCTTATTGATAATAATCCATGCGTTTTTCGATGCGGCCCATGACCACATCCACGATGCCGTTGAACAGGAAGTAGAAGATGCCCGCGATGAGGAAGGGCATGAAGCTGGTCTGGGAGTTGGCGATCTGCTTGCCGATGGTGAACAGCTCTTCGTAGGACACGCAGAAGGCGATGGAGGTGTCCTTGACCAGGGTGACGACCTCGTTGGTGACGCTGGGCATGATACGCTTGACCACCTGGGGGAGGATAATGCGCATGAAGGTCTGAATTTTGGTATAGCCCAGGACGCCGGCGGCCTCGTACTGGCCCACGGGCATGGACTCGATGCCGCCGCGGTAAATTTCCGCGAAGTAGGCGGCGTAGTTGATGGCAAAGGCGATGACCACGGGAATGAGCTTATTCCGGGCCACGCCCATGTCCGTAAACAGGTAGTGCGGGCCGTAGGTGACGGCCAGGAGCTGGAGCATCAGGGGCGTGCCGCGCAGAACGGAGATGATGAAGCGCATGACAGAGGACACAACCTTGTTTTTGCTCATGCGCAGCAGGGCGAAGATCATGCCCAACGGCAGGGAAAACAGCAGGGTCAGAAAGAAAATGGCGCAGGTATTGCCCAGGCCCTCGCTCATTTTCAGGATCATGGTGGATAGTGTCATTGGTTTTTCCTCAACTTTTTAGGCGCAGTCTCCCGGAGACCCATGGGAGCCTCCGGGAGGTGCGTAGATTTTACATTTTCGGTTCAGCCTGTCCGATCAGTTCAGGAACAGGAGGTTGTTGACGATGTCGGGATACTTCTCGGCGATCTTGGCGTAGGTGCCGTTATCCACCAGGGTCTTGACGGCGCCCTCGATGGAGGCGCACAGCTCGGTGTCCTCGGCGCGGAAGGCGATGCCGTACTGCTCGGCGCCCAGCTCCTCGGAGAGGATGGTGAAGCCGGCGTTCTTGGCGGCATAGGACTCGGCAACGGGCTTATCCACGATGACGGCATCCACGGCGCCGCCGCTCAGCTCGGTGAAGCACTTGAGGAAGCTATCGCTGCGGACCAGGGACTTGAAGGTGGCGGAAAGGGACTCCAGGTCGCCGCCCTCGCTGAGCAGGCTGTCGCCGGAGGTGCCCAACTGCACGCCCACGACCTTGCCGGACAGGTCGGCGGAGGACTTGATGTCGCTGCCTTCCTTGACCATGATGACCTGGGTGTTGTCATAGTAAGGAGCGGAGAGGGTATAACCAGCGGTCTTCATGCTGTCGAGGATGGTCATGCCGGACCAGATGCAGTCGCACTCTTTGCCGTCCAACTGCACCAGCTTCTGCTCCCAGTTCACAGGGAAGACCTTCATCTCCCAGCCCAGCAGGTCGCAGGCGGCCTGGGCCACTTCGATGTCGAAGCCGGTGTAGTTGCCATCGTCGCCCAGGTAGCTGAAGGGGGGATACTCGGCGTCGATGCCTACGGTAAAGACCTTCTTGCCGTCGGCGTTGTCGTCCTTCTTGCCGCAGGCGGCCAGGAGGGAGACGGTCATCAGCACTGCCAGGAGCAGGCACAGAACTTTCTTCAGGTTTTTCATGGTTTCATTCTCCTTTTTTCTTTTATGGGGCCGTTGCATCCGGCCAATTTCTTATCACGCTACCATACTATCACTTTAGCGCGATAATGTAAAGAAGTAAAGATTACAAATTATGCATAAATTTGAAGAATTCGATTGTGGGATATGTACAAATAGGGCGGAAGATGAGGAAAATAGGCGGCTATGGGAGAGGGTGTAAAGCCTGAAAAAAGGGAGAAAGAGCGGAGCGAGAGTGGAGAAGTGAGGTGGAAATGGGGCAAAGAAGCAACCGACTGCGCATTTACGCAGCCGGTTGCATATTGAGTGAGCAGGTCTATAAGCCGGGTTCTGTTGTCATACGGTCATCTATCTACGCGCACCGTTGCCGGTGCGCTCCAGCCACCTCGGGAGCGGCCGGGCCGGCCTGTTGCTCCCATAGCGGTGTTGCTCCGGATAGAGTTTACAGCGGCGGACGCTTTCACACGCCGCCGGGTGAGCTCTTACCTCGCCTTTCCACCCTTACCTCGAAAACGAGGCGGTATATCTCTGTTGCACTATTCCTGAAGTCGCCTTCGGCGGGCGTTACCCGTTATCCTTGCCCTGCGGAGCCCGGACTTTCCTCATGGACAGGCTTTCGCCTTTGTCCCCGCGACCGTCCGACCTGCTCATATATTATAATATAGTATTCTGTGGGGGAAGTCAACCGGGGCGGGAAGATTTCGTTGGAAAAAAGAATTGAACTGGGGCATAATATGGAATATAATGACAGGAGAAAATAAAGTCGTGGAGGCTGAAGATATGACACTGAGGCAGTATTTGGATTCGCTGAAGAATAAGACCGTGGCCGTCATCGGCATCGGGGTGAGCAACACGCCGCTGCTGCGGCTTTTGCTGCGGGAGAAGATTCGGGTCACGGCCTGCGACAAGCGGGACCGGGCCGCCCTGGGCGCGCTGGCGGAGGAGCTGGAAAAGGACGGCTGCCGTTTGCAGTTGGGGGAGGGGTACTTACAGGGCCTTACCCAGGAGGTGATCTTCCGCACGCCGGGACTGCGGCCCGATGCGCCGGAGCTGCTGGCGGCCAAGGCGCAGGGCAGCGAGATCACTTCGGAGATGGAAGTTTTTTTCAAGGTGTGCCCCTGCACGCTTGTGGCGGTGACGGGGTCTGACGGCAAGACCACCACCACGACCATCATTGCCGAGCTCTTAAAGGCCGTCGGGAACACAGTCCATGTGGGCGGCAACATCGGAAACCCCCTGCTGTGCCAGGCGGACGAGATGCAGGCGGGAGACTTCGCGGTGCTGGAGCTCTCCAGCTTCCAGCTCATGACTATGCACCAGAGCCCCCATATAGCCGTGGTGACGAACCTGGCCCCCAACCACCTGGATGTACACAAGGGCATGGAGGAATATGTGGCGGCCAAGGAGAATATTTTCCGCTACCAGTCCGCCGGGGATGTGGCCGTTTTTAACCTGGACAACGGCATCACCCGGGAGCAGGGGAGCCTGGCCCCGGGCCAGGTGCGGTATTTCAGCCGACAGGAAGAGCCCAAGGAGGGCGTTTTCCTGCGGGGCGAGGACATCGTGAGCCGGAAAGATGGACAGGAACGGGTCATCATGACCACGGAGGACATTCGTCTGCCCGGTGTACACAATATTGAAAATTATATGGCGGCCATCGCGGCGGTGGACGGCCTGGTGCCGGACGAAATTATTAAAAAGTTTGCTCAGGAATTCAATGGCGTGGAGCACCGCATTGAGCTGGTGCGGACCTACCACGGGGCGCGGTTTTACAACGATTCCATTGCCAGCAGCCCCTCCCGGACCATTGCAGGCCTGCGGGCCTTTAAGGAAAAAGTGATTCTCATCGCCGGGGGCTACGACAAGCACATTCCCTTCGATGTGCTGGGGCCCGAGGTGGTGGAGCATGTGAAGCTGCTGGTGCTCTGCGGCGCCACGGCGGGGAAGATCCGCGCCGCTGTGGAGGCTGCGCCGGGGTATCGGGCGGGCCATCCCGAGATCATGGAGGTGACGCCCTTTGAAAAGGCGGTGGAGTTTGCACGGGACCGGGCCCAAAGCGGGGATGTGGTAACGCTGTCCCCGGCCTGCGCAGCCTTTGACCAGTTCAAAAACTTCATGGAGCGGGGCAAGACCTTCAAGGCCATCGTGAACGGCTGGGAGGAATAAGGCCGGACACGCACCGGGCGCACACGCCGCGCATACACTGGTATGAAGGGGGTGTGTGCCATGGGCAGGCTTCGCTATATTCGCCTGACGGGCAAGCAAAAGGCCGTGATTTGGGTGAGCATCATCCTGATCTTACTGCTGGCGGCTGCGGCGATGATCGTGGTGCGCATACGGCCCATGGTGACGCGGCTCACGGAGTCCAGCACCACCAACCGGGTCAACCGCATTGTGGCGGACGCCGTCAGCGACGCGGTGGCCAGCGGGCAGGTGGATTGCTCATCGCTGATATTATTTGAAAAGGACAGCAGCGGCCAGGTGGCGGCTCTGCGCAGCAACATGACAGAGTTTAACCGCCTGCAATCCATCATCTCGGACGCGGTGCTGGAGCGGCTGTCGCAGATGACTTCCTCGGACCTGGCGATCCCGCTGGGGACGCTGACTGGCTCGAACCTGCTGGCGGGCCGGGGACCGTACATTCATGTGCGCACCCAGTCGGTGGGCTCGGCCACGGCCAAGCTGCGAAATGCCTTGACGGCGGCGGGCATCAACCAGACCAAGCACCAGGTGTTGCTGGATGTGGAGGTATATGTGACGGTGCTGCTGCCGGGGTTTGCCACCTCGGTGCAGGTGAACAATGAGCTGTGCGTAGCGGAGACGGTGATCGTGGGCAATGTGCCGGACACCTACACCTATTTCAGCACCACCGGCGATGAGATAGAGGACTACGCCAACGACTACATCATGAACAACGGATAAAAGGGAGAACGACTATGGACTATCGCGGGGAGATCAAGGAACTGCGGGAAAAACTCAACGAAAACGCCAGGCTTTATTATACGCTGGACGCCTCCACCATGTCTGACTATGAATACGACCGGCTGTATCGGCGGCTCCAGGAGCTGGAGGCGGCCCACCCGGAGGAGATTACCCCCGACTCGCCCACCCAGCGGGTGGGGGACGCGGTGCTCAACGACTTTGGGTCGGTGACGCACCCGGTGCCTCTGGAGAGCCTGGAGGATGTGTTCGACGGGGAGGAAGTGAAGGAGTTTCTGGCGAAAGTGCTGGAGACGCTGCCCCGGGCGGAGTACAGCGTGGAGCCCAAGGTGGATGGCCTGTCCGTGGCCCTGGAGTACCGGGACGGGCAGTTTTACCAGGGCGCCACCCGGGGCGATGGCCGGGTGGGGGAGGATGTGACGGGAAACCTGCGCACGGTCCGCTCCATCCCCATGACCCTGCCGGAGAAGCTGCCCCGGCTCATTGTACGGGGCGAGGTGTACATGGCCCGGTCCGTGTTTGAGGAGATCAATGAGGAACTGGAGCTGAACGGAA
Organism: Clostridium sp. CAG:413; assembly: GCA_963650985.1. Classification (GTDB taxonomy): domain Bacteria; phylum Bacillota; class Clostridia; order Oscillospirales; family Oscillospiraceae; genus Vescimonas. Next base: position 25,912 of record CAVJNL010000001.1, on the reverse strand, counting down.
AGCCCCTCATGGCTAACCCCCGGAACGCGGCGGCGGGCTCTCTGCGGCAAAAAGACCCCAAGGTGTGCGCCAAGCGGCGGCTGGACATTGCGGTGTTCAACCTGCAGCTGGCCGAGGGACGGGAATTTGCCACCCACGCCGAGACGCTGGACTATCTGCGCTCCCAGGGGTTCCCGGTAATTCCACACGCGGTGCTGCGGGAGTCGGAGGAAATTCTAGAGCAGATTCAAAAAATGGGTGATAACCGCATGGATTTCCCCTACGATATTGACGGCGCGGTTGTAAAGCTGAATAACTTGTCAGACCGTACTATCCTTGGCAGTACGGCCAAGTGCCCCAAGTGGGCGGTGGCGTATAAGTACCCCCCGGAGCAGAAGGAGTCCAAAGTCGTGGACATTGTGGTGCAGGTGGGGCGCACGGGGGTCTTGACCCCCAAGGCGGTGCTGGAGCCGGTGCGCCTGGCGGGCACAACTGTGACCAATGCCACCCTCCACAACCAGGATTACATCACGGAGAAGGACATCCGCATCGGCGACACGGTGGTGGTGCAGAAGGCGGGCGAGATCATCCCGGAGATCGTTTCAGTTGTGAAGGAAAAGCGGCCGGAGGGCACGGCGGCGTATCAATTGCCGGATAAGTGCCCGGTGTGCGGTGCGGCGGTGCTGCGGGACCCGGACGGGGCGGCCATTCGCTGCACCGGGGCGGAGTGCCCGGCCCAGCTGCTGCGGAACATGATACACTTTGCGTCCCGAGACGCCATGGACATCGACGGCGTGGGCCCGGCGGTGATGCAGCAGCTCATCGAAAGCGGCCTGGTGTCGAACCCGGCGGACCTCTATGACCTGCGGGCGGAGCAGCTTGCGAAGCTGGACCGCATGGGGAAAAAGTCTGCCCAAAACGCGGTGGACGCCATCGAAAAATCCAAGGAGAATGACCTGTGGCGGCTGATCTTCGCCCTGGGCATCCGGCAGGTGGGGTCTAAGGCGGCCAAGATATTGGCGACCCATTTCGGCAGCATGGACGCTCTGCGCCGAGCCACAGCGGAGGAACTGACGGAGATCGACGATGTGGGCGCGGTGACGGCGGACTACATCACCCACTGGATGCAGACCGACCAGGCGGCGGACCTGCTGGCGCATTTGGCGGCGGCGGGGGTGAACATGGTGTGTCGACAGGAGCTGGTGGACCGGCGGTTCGAGGGGATGACTTTCGTGCTCACCGGTGCGCTGACCCGGTTCACCCGGGAGGAAGCCGGGGAGATGATCGAGCTGCGGGGCGGCAAGGCAGCCTCCTCCGTGTCCAAGAAAACCACCTATGTGGTGGCCGGAGAAAACGCCGGGTCCAAGCTGAAAAAGGCCCAGGAATTGGGCATTTCGGTGCTGAGTGAAGAGAAATTCTTAGCACTACTATAATTTGTTATAATTCACAATTACCGTACCGTTTTGGTGCGGTAATTTTATTGTTTATTTCAACAAAAATGGGGGGCGATGTTATGAATAGTTCCAAAATTTATCGCTTCACATTGACGCAGAAAAAGAAAGTGCTAAAATATAGATTGTATTGTTGTGAAACAGATTCGGACAAAGGGCTGGCCGGGTCTAAGAGCGAAAAAGCCCATGAGGAGGAAGTATAAATGAGTAAGATCATGAAGATCTGCGACGGCAACGAAGCTGCGGCGTATGTAGCGTACGCCTTTTCCGAGGTCGCGGCGATCTACCCCATCACCCCGTCTTCGCCTATGGCGGAGCACACGGATGAATGGTCCGCAAAAGGGAAGAAGAACATTTTTGATCAGCCTGTCCGACTGGTAGAGATGCAGTCCGAGGCCGGTGCCTGCGGTGCCTGCCACGGTGCATTGGAGGCTGGCGCACTGGCCACCAGCTTCACCGCCTCCCAGGGCCTGATGCTGATGATCCCCACCATGCACCGTATCTCCGGCGAGCGTCTGCCCGGCGTGCTGCATGTGGCGTCCCGTACCGTGGGCACCCACGCATTCTCAATTTTCGGTGACCACTCCGATGTGATGAACTGCCGTCAGACCGGCTTTGCCATGCTGTCGTCGGGCAGCGTGCAGGAGATCATGGACCTGGCAGGTGTGGCCCACCTGTCCGCCATCAAGGCCCGCATTCCGTTCCTGCATTTCTTTGACGGCTTCCGCACCAGCCACGAGATTCAAAAGGTAGAGGCCCTGGAGTACAGCGAATTTACTAAACTGGTGGACTATGACGCCCTGGCCCGTTTCCGCGCCAACGCGCTGAATCCCGAGGATCCCCGGATGCGTTCCCTGGTGGATAACCCTGACATTTATTTCCAGCTCCGCGAGGCCAATAACAGCGACTATAACAAGCTCCCCGACATCGTGGAGGACTACATGGCCGAGATCAGCAAGCTGACGGGCCGGGAATATCACCTCTTTAATTATTATGGTGCGCCCGACGCCGAGCGCGTCATCGTGGCCATGGGCTCCGTCACCGGCTGCGTCCAGGAGACCGTGAAGTACCTGAACGACCGTGGCGAGAAGGTGGGCTTCCTGCAGGTACATCTGTTCCGCCCGTTCTCTGCCAAGCACCTGCTGGCGGCCATGCCCAAGACCGTGAAAAGAGTGGCCGTTCTGGACCGCGTGAAGGAGATCGGCTCCATCGGCGAGCCTCTGTATGAGGACATCTGCGCCGCTTACATCAACGATAAAGACCGTCCCGAGATTTTCGCGGGCCGCTATGGCCTCAGCAGCAAGGATACCACCCCCGCCCAGATCAAGGCGGTGTATGATAACCTCCTGCTGGCCGAGCCCAAGAACCACTTCACCATCGGCATCGTGGACGATGTGACCAACCTCTCCCTGCCCATGGGACCGGCGCTGAACTGCGAGCCCGAGGGCACCATCTCCTGCAAGTTCTGGGGCCTGGGCTCCGACGGTACCGTGGGCGCCAACAAGAACTCCATCAAGATCATCGGAGAGACCACCGATATGTACTGCCAGGCGTACTTTGAGTACGACACCAAGAAGTCCTTCGGCATCACCAAGAGCCACCTGCGCTTCGGCAGGAAGCCCATCAGCTCCACCTATTATGTAAGCCATGCCGACTTCGTGGCCTGCCACAACCAGACCTATCTGACCAAGTACGACATCATCTCCGAGCTGAAGCCCCACGGCAGCTTCCTGCTCAACTGCGAGTGGAGCGAGGACGAGCTGGAGCAGAAGATGCCCGGCGACATCCTGAAGTACATCGCCGAAAACGACATCAAGTTCTACATCATCGACGCCAACAAGGAGTCTCAGGCCCTGGGTCTAGGCAACCGCTCCAACATGGTCTTGCAGGCTGCTTTCTTCAAGCTGGCTAAGGTTATCCCCGTGGAGGACGCCGTGGAGCACATGAAGGCCGCCGTGAAGAAGACCTACGGCCTCAAGGGCGAGAAGATCGTGAACATGAACATCGCCGCCGTGGATGCGGGCATCAACGCCGTGAAACAGGTGCAGGTGAAGGAGAGATGGAAGAACCTCTCCGGTGCCGCCATCCAGCCCGCTGCGGAGAATATGCCCGACATCATCAAGAACATCCTGGTGCCCATCAACGCCCAGAAGGGCGACCTGCTGCCCGTCTCCGCTTTTAAGGGCATGGAGGACGGCACCATGCCCCTGGGCACCTCCCAGTATGAAAAGCGCGGCATCGCCACGCACCTGCCCGTGTGGGATTCCAGCGAGTGCATCCAGTGCAATATGTGCTCCTTCGTGTGCCCCCACGCGGTGATTCGGCCCTATCTGCTGGACGAGAAGGAAGCTGCTAATGCTCCCGCCGATATGGTCCTGGTGGATGCCAAGGGTCCCAAGATGGACGGCCTCAAGTACACCATGGGCGTCTCCACCCTGGACTGCACCAGCTGCGGCAGCTGCGTTTCCTCCTGCCCCAAGAGCGGCAAGGCGCTGAAGATGGTCCCCACCCACGAGGTGTCTTTGGACCAAACCAATTGGCAGTATTTGCAGACCCTGCCCGAGAAGAACGACTGCATCGACAAGTTCACCCTCAAGGGCAGCCAGCTGCGCCAGCCTCTGGTGGAGTTCAACGGCGCCTGCGCCGGCTGCGGCGAGACCCCCTATATCAAGCTCCTGACCCAGCTCTACGGCGACAAGATGTACCTGGCTAATGCCACCGGCTGCACCCAGGCCTGGGGCGCGGCTATGCCCTGCGTGCCTTACTGCAAAAACAAGGCCGGCAAGGGCGTGGCATGGTCCAACTCCCTGTTTGAAAACAACGCCGAGTTCTCCTACGGCATGTGCCTGGCTGTGAAGCAGCTGCGCGCCGCCGTGACGGAGTTCGTAAAGCAGCTGGACGGCATGACCAAGGACGCCGCCGTGAAGGCCGCCATCGCCAAGTGGCTGGAGACCTACGACGACCTGGATGCTTCCTCTGTTGCCACCGACGAGCTGCTGGCCGTGCTGGAGAGCACGAAGTTCAGCGCCGAGGAGCAGGCCGTGGTGGCCGAGATCCTCAAGCGCCGTAAGGATATGTCCAAGAAGACCATGTGGATGTACGGCGGCGACGGCTGGGCCTACGACATCGGCTACGGCGGTCTGGACCATGTGTTTGCCATGGGCGAGGATGTGAATGTGCTGCTGGTGGATACCGAGGTGTATTCCAACACCGGCGGCCAGTCCTCCAAGGCGACCCCCGTGGGCGCGGTGGCCCAGTTCCAGGCCAGCGGCAAGAAGACCCGCAAGAAGGACCTGGGTCTGCTGCTGATGACCTACGACAATGTCTATGTAGCTCAGTGCTCCATGGGCGCCAACCCCAACCAGCTGATCAAGGCCATCAAGGAGGCCGAGGCGCACAAGGGCCCGTCCATCGTCATCTGCTACGCTCCCTGCATCAACCACGGCATCAAGAAGGGCATGAACAATGTCCAGCAGGAGATGAAGGACGCGGTGGCTTCCGGCTACTGGAACCTGTACCGCTACAGCCCCGAGACCAAGAAGTTCACCCTGGACTCCAAGGAGCCCACCATGCCGCTCTACGACTTCATGAAGGGCGAGGTGCGCTACGCATCCCTGGAGCTGAGCTTCCCGGAGAACGCCAAGGTGCTCTTCGCCGACGCGGAAGAGGCCGCCAAGGAGAAGTACGAGTACTACAAGCGGAAGTCCGAGGGCTGATCGCCGCCTGAAAAACAGGACCGCTGCGGGCGGGGCGCAAAAACCCCGCCCGCTTTTTCCTGAGATTTCCTGTTAAAGCATTGACAAAGTGACAGGAAAGTGATAAAATTAACAAAGTAAAATAATGATAGAGAGGCGAGGAAGCTATGGCCATTCCGTTTGATTATTCAGCCGAATATAAACGCAAACTCTGCACCCCGGACGAGGCAGCGAGAGTTGTCAAGAGCGGTGACTGGATCGATGTTTCTATGGGCGGAGCTTTTCCGTCTTTGATGGACGCCGCCATTGCCCGCCGCAAGGACGAGCTGCGGGGCGTGAAGGTGCGGGGATACCTGATCTCCCAGCCCATTCAGATGGTGGAGTCGGACCCCACCCGGGAGCATTTCATTTACAACAGCTGGCACCTGTCCGGCTATGAGCGCAAGCTCTGCGACCGGGGGCTGTGCAACTTCATCCCCATGGTGTTCCGCAATTTGGGCGCGTATTACAGCCATTTCCTGACGGTGAATGTGGCGATGATGTGCGTGACGCCCATGAACGAGCACGGATATTTCAACTTCTCCGTCAGCAATGCATCCGCCCGTGCGGTGCTGGACAAGGCGGACATCGTCATTTTGGAGGTGAACGAGAATCTGCCCTGGGTCTACGGTGGCCTGGACGAGTGCATCCACATCAGCGATGTGAACATGATCGTGGAGGGCGACCACGGCCCGCTGCCCAATGTGAACACCCCGGCGGCCTCCGAGGCGGAGATGACCATTGCAGAGTTCGTGGTGCAGAACATGGTGGACGGCTCCACCCTGCAGCTGGGTATCGGCTCCCTGCCCAACGCCGTGGGTCAGATGATCGCCAAGAGCGACCTGAAGGACCTGGGCATCCACACGGAGATGCTGTGCGACTCCTATTTGGATATGTACAAGGCGGGGAAGATCACCAACAACAAGAAGGCCCTGGACCGCTATAAGAGCGTGTTCGGCTTCGCGCTGGGCTCCCAGGACCTGTACGACTGGATCCGCGAGAACCCGGGCGTGGTTACTTACCCCATTTCCTACTGCAACGACCCGGCCACGGTGGGCAAGCTGGACAATTTCGTGTCCATCAACAACTGCATTTCCGTGGACCTGTATGGTCAGATCTGCGCTGAGAGCTCCGGCACCCGGCAGATCAGCGGCACCGGCGGCCAGCTTGACTTCCTGGAGAGCGCGGCGGTGTCCCGGGGCGGCAAGGCGTTCATCTGCCTGACCTCCTCCTTCACCAACAAGAAGGGCGAGATGGTCTCCCGCATCAACCCCACCCTGGTCACGGGCGATGTGGTCACGGACCCCCGGAGCCTGGCCTACTACATCGTCACCGAGTACGGCGGCGTGAACCTGGTGGGCTGCAGCACCTGGGAGCGGGCCGAGCGGCTCATCTCCGTGGCGCACCCGAATTTCCGAGAGGATCTGATCGCCGCGGCGGAGAAGCAGGGCATTTGGATCCGCTCTAACAGAAGATAACCGAGACCTACATAAAAACTGCGGCTGCGAGGCCGCAGTTTTTTATAGTTTGCATCGGGGCGAAAAGTGTGGTACAATAGAGTCGGAAAGACAACGAGGGAGAGTATATTCCTATGGCAATAAAGAGAAAATTCCCCATTCGGGTGGCGACGGTGTATTGCAGCGGCGGGTGCCGGGCCAAGCGCGACGAGAGAGGCATGCTGTGCCGCTACGGCTGTGTGGCCTGCGAGGCCTGCGTGAACGCCTGCAAATTCGGGGCCATTGCGTTGAATGAGTACGGCGTGGCGGAGGTGGACGAGGAGAAGTGCATCGGCTGCTCGGCCTGCGTGCGCAGCTGCCCCAAGCACCTGATCCGCATCCGCTTGCAGGACAACAGCATCCTGCCCCTGTGCTCCAACAAGGATAAAGGATTCGACCCGGCCACCAAGACCGGCGCCCGGACACAGTGCGATGTGAGCTGCATTGCCTGCGGTCTGTGCGTGCGCAGCTGCCCGGCCAACGCCATCCAAATCCAGGAGCAGCACGCGGTGATCGACCAAAACACCTGCCTCAACTGCGGCATGTGCGCCACCGTCTGCCCCCGCCATGTGATCGTAGACAGACGGGGCATTGTGGCAAATTACAGGTAAAATTAGCAAAGTAAAAACCGACCGAAACACGCGGTGTGCATCGGTCGGTTTTTATAATTGGTGCATTATGTATTGGGTGACTCCAAATCATAGACCAGGGTACGGCGGAGGGCTTCGCTTTGGAAGCGGTCCAGACCCACATAATAGTCAAACAGGTCTAAAACCTCCCGCTTTGTGAAGTCGGGCATCATCTCCCGGAGGTGCCGGGCCTTGGGATCGACCTTGAAAATGTGGCCGGTCTCCAACTCGTAGGCGCAGGGAGCGCCCCGGGTCTCGGCATTGCTGCCCATGCCCTCAAAGTACATATAGCTGGCGATTTTGCGTTGGATGCGTCCGTCCTTCAAAATCTTGAAATAGCCGCCGGGGCCGTCGGAGCAGAACACATAGCTGGTGACTCCGGGGAACCTCCGCTGCAAATTTTGAAACAGGGCAGAATGGCGGTGATTTGTGAAAATGAAGCTGCCCAGGCCGTCCAGCTCTAAAATGACGCAGCGGCTGGCTTTCAGATGTTTTTTGCAGCGGTAGGGGGCCAGAGGGTCTGTGTAGGTCTCCCGCAGCCGGCAAAAATAGGTTTGGTCGCTGTAATAGCCGGGCAGAGTGGCTTCGTCCCCCAGCAGCGGGGCCAGGGGGAGAAACATGACGCAGAAATGACCGCTGAACAGGCCCGGCAGGCCGCTGGCGGTGCGGCGAAAATCGCGAAGCAGGGAGGCAAAGAGGCTCATGCGCTCAGTTCAGGAAGTCCTTCAGCTTCTTGCTGCGGGAGGGGTGGCGGAGCTTGCGCAGGGCCTTGGCCTCGATCTGGCGGATGCGCTCGCGGGTGACATTGAACTCCTTGCCCACTTCCTCCAGGGTGCGGGTGCGGCCATCCTCGATGCCGAAGCGCAGCTTCAGCACCTTTTCCTCCCGGGGGGTGAGCGTGCTCAAAACATCCACCAGCTGCTCCTTCAGCAGGGTGAAGCTGGCGGCCTCAGAGGGCTCGGACGCGCCCTCGTCGGGGATGAAGTCGCCCAGGTGGGAGTCCTCCTCCTCGCCGATGGGGGTCTCCAGGGACACGGGCTCCTGGGCAATTTTCAGAATTTCACGAACCTTGTCCACGGGCATATTCATCTGTACGGAAATTTCCTCCGGGGTGGGATCGTGGCCCAGCTCCTGCAAAAGCTGGCGGGAAACGCGGATGACCTTGTTGATGGTCTCCACCATGTGGACGGGGATGCGGATGGTGCGGGCCTGGTCGGCAATGGCGCGGGTTATGGCCTGGCGGATCCACCAGGTGGCGTAGGTGGAGAACTTGTAGCCCTTGGTGTAGTCGAACTTCTCCACGGCCTTGATCAGGCCCAGGTTGCCCTCCTGAATCAGGTCCAAAAACAGCATGCCGCGGCCTGCGTAACGCTTGGCGATGGACACCACCAGGCGCAGATTGGCCTCGGCCAGCTTCTGCTTAGCGGTCTCGCCCTCCTTCACGGTCTTGCGCAGGGCCTCCAGGTCCTCCTCTGTGAGGCTGGCCACTTCCTCGTCAGAAATCTCAATTTCGCCCACGGGGTCCTCGGCGTCCAGCACTGGCTCCACGGATTGGCCGTTGGCCTTTTCCCAGGCAATGAGAGTAGCTTTGGCCTTGTTCCCGGCGGCAATGGCGGAGGCCAGCTCCACCTCGCCCTCGGCGGAGAGCAGGGAGACTTTGCCGATCTCCTTGAGATACATGCGCACGGGGTCGTCGATGTTGAAGCTGTCCACCAGAGTGTTGGGGTCTACCAGCTCCTCCTCTTCGATCTCGGCGATCTCATCCAAGGGCGGGTCGATCTCGGCGCTGACATCGGGGAGGAAGGCTTCGATAGTGATCTCAATGGAAAGCTTTTCCAGAGAATCGTAGATCATGGCCAGCTTCTCGCCCTCCAGGTCCATGCCGTCCAGCACATCGGAAAGCTCGCTGCTCTCCAGCTTGCCGTGGCGCTTGCCCTTAACGAAAAGCTCCTTCAGCCGCTCATTATTCTGAATGAGTTGGGCGGCGGGCAGGGAGGCGATGGTCTTGTCGTCCAACTGGCCCTTGTTGCTCTTGATGACCTCCTCTTCGATCTCATGCTGCTGCTGATCGGCTTCCTTCAAAAGCGCATCGGCCATTTCCTGGAGTTCTTTTTCGGTGTATTTCTGCTCTGTCATGGGTTCTTTCCTCCGTATCCCTTTTTGAATTTATATTTTTCCTGCGCGGCCAGCAGGGGGTCTGTCTCCACGCCGGATCGGCGGGCGGCCTCCTCCCGGATGATGCGCACATAGTCGCTGAGTGCCTGCTCGGCACCGGAGGCGGACTCCGGCTTTTGCAGGATGGCCGTGAAATGGCTCATCTCCTCCGGCGTGAGGCTCCCGGCCAGGACGGCCATGCTGTGGGGGTGGCCTGCCTCCCGGTCTGACCGGAGAAGGGAGTAAATTTTTCCCAGCACGGGGGAGGAGAACTCCTCCGGGCTCAGGACGCTGAGTTTATCGTAGAGGTCGTCGTCCCGCATCATCAGGCGCAGAACGCCCTCCTCGGCCAAAGCGCTGCGGAGATTAGCGTAGCGGAATGCCCGCTCCTGGGGCTGGAGGGTGGACACGGGATTCATCTCCCGGCGGGTCTCGGCCCAGCGCTCCTTGCGCTTTTGCTTTTCGTAGGTGCGGCTGACCTCGTTTCGCATGGCCTCCGGAGTGAGCCCCACGGCCTCGGCGGCCCGAACGGTATAGATTTCCCGCTCCACGGTGCTGTCTAAGGCGCAGAGGACCTGACTGATCTCGGCGGCATAGGCGATGCGGTCTTCGTCGTTTTTCAGGTCGTATTTTGCGGCGATCTGGGACATTCTAAACTCAATGCCGTTTTCGCTGCCGGTCAGAAGCCGCTCAAAGGCCTGGGGACCCTGGAATTTGATGAAGTCGTCGGCGTCCTGCTTTATGTAGCTGCCGTCAACCAGGCGGCGTGGGAGCTGCAAGACGCGCACATTAAATTCCGAGTTTTTCAACATGTCCAAAGCCCGCTGGGTGGCAAGCTGCCCGGCGTTGTCGTTGTCGTAGCAGAGGACCAGCTCTTTGGTGTAGCGGCTGAGAAGCCTTGTCTGCTCCACGGTGAGGGCCGTGCCCATGGAGGCCACGGCGTTGTCAAACCCCGCCTGGTGCAGCGTCACCACATCCAGGTTGCCCTCGCAGAGGATGATGTTGGGGCGCTTGGTTTTCTTGGCCAGGTTCAGGCCGTAGAGCACCCGGCGCTTGCTGTAGACCGGGGTCTCGTTGGTGTTCATGTACTTGGGCTCGGACTTGTCGATAACGCGGCTTCCAAAGCCCACCACATCGCCCCGCACATCCACCACCGGGAGGATAAGGCGGTTGCGGAATTTATCGTAAAAGCCGCCGGACTTGTTCTGCACGATGAGTCCGGCTTTCAAAAGCTCCTGCTTGGTGTAGCCATTTTCCGTCATGGCCCGGAGCAGATGGTCCCAGCCTTCCCGGGCGGCGCCCATGCCGAAACGCACGGCGATGCCCCGGCGGATTTGACGGCGGTTCAGATAGGCCTGGACAGCGGCCCCGTCCGGGGACTGGAGCACCCCGTAATAGTACCGGGCGGCGTCCCGGTTCAGGTCCAGAAGACGGCGGCGCAGACGGTCGGACCCGTCAGATTCCCGGTCATCCGGCACGGGCATATTCACCCGCTTGGCTAAAAAACGTACAGCGTCGGGATAACTCAGATTTTCAATTTCCATAATGAAATTGACGACGCCACCGCCCTTTTTGCAGCCGAAACAGTGGAAAAACTGCTTGTCCTGCGAAACATGGAAGGAGGGTGTTTTCTCATTGTGGAAGGGGCAGCAGCCCCAATAGCTTCCGCCCTTGGGCTGCAGGGACACATAACTGCCCACCACATCCAAAATGTCGTTTCGGGCCATCAGCTCGTCCATAAAGCTCTGGGGAAATGCCATGTGTCTGCCTCCATTCGCGTCTGTTGCACGGGCCTGTGCAACAATCTCTCAACTATTTTTATACGAAGCAAAATTGTATTTTCCTCTTTTTTCTGCAAAAAAAATTATCCCACTTTTTTGAAGCGGGATAATTTATTTAGGTCACAGGTCCACGATGATGGGCTCCACGCCGATATGAGGCAGGAAAACACGGAGCAGATCGGCTGTTTTTAATCTCAGGGAGCTGGTGTTGCGGCAGGGATGGCAGCCGAACCACTCCGCCTCTGCCACCCGGCGCTCCAGGGCCAGGGTGACTCGATGCTCTGTGTCGTTCATAAGCCCCAGCACAGAGGCAGAGCCGGGCTGCACGCCTAAAAGCTCCTGCAGATCCTCCGGGGAGGCAAAGCTCAGGCGGGAGGAGCCGACCTTCTTGGAAAAGCCGGCGGTGCGGAAGGGCAGGTCTGCGGGCATAGCCAGCAGGTAAAAGGCGCTGCGGTTGCGGGGCGTCAGGAGCAGGTTTTTGCAGATGGTGATGCCCAGGGCCTCGCGGATCCCGACGCAGGCGTCCATGTCGTAGGCGGGCTCATGGTCCACGCGCTGGTAGGGGATATGAAGGGAGTCCAGCAGGTCATAGACCCGCTGCTCCACCGGCTCCCGCAGAGTGTCGGGGCGGCCGGAATAGACATGGGAAATGGGCATGGCTTACTCCTTTTCAAGCAGCTTTTCACCGGCGCGGAAAATGTCGCCCGCGCCCACGGTAAGGATCAGGTCGTCCGGTTGGGCCAGGGAAGCCAGGGTGTCGGCCACCTGGTCCAGGGTGGAGCAGTAGAGAGCGCCGGGGATCTCCTTAGCCAGTTGGCTGGAGGAGATGCCGATGTCGTTATTCTCCCGGGCGGCGTAAATCTCCGCCAAAACGGCGATGTCCGCCAGCTTCAGCTCCCGGATGAAATCGCCAAACAGCGCCTGGGTGCGGGTGTAGGTGTGGGGCTGGAAGGCACAGATGATGCGCTTATAGGGCATGGAGCGGGCGGTGGTGAGCAGGGCGTGGAGCTCACCGGGATGGTGGGCGTAGTCGTCAAACACCGCAGCGCCGTGGTAGGTGCCTTTGTACTCAAAGCGCCGTCCGGCCCCGTGGAAGGTGCGCAGCCCCTCCTCCACAGCCTTGCCGCCGATACCCAGCACATAGGCCGCCGATGCCGCCGCCAGGGCGTTGGAAATGTTGTGCTTTCCGGCAACGGACAGGGCAATGTGGGCGTAAAACTCCCCGTGGATCATCACATCGAACTCGCCGCAGCCGTCATGGAAGGCTACATTGTCGGTCCGGCAGTCCGCATTGTCCTCCCGCACGGAGAAGGTGAAAACCGGGTGCGACAGACCCTTTACGGACTCCATAGCGCCGCTGTCGTCACCGTTGACAATGACATAGCCCCGCTTGGGAACCAGGTCCGCAAAGGCGTGGAAGGAGTGCTCCACATCCGAAAGGTCCTTGAAAAAGTCCAGATGGTCGGCCTCCACATTCAAGATCACCGCCACCGTGGGGAAGAAATTCAAAAACGAGTTGCAGTATTCGCAGGATTCCAAAATAATGGTGTCGCCGTGGCCTACCCGGTAGCCGGAGTGGAGCATGGGCAAAGTGCCGCCGATCATCACCGTGGGGTCAGCCTGGGCGGCCATGAAAATGTGGGTAGCCATAGAGGTGGTGGTAGTCTTTCCGTGGGTGCCGGAGATGCAGAGGGCGTTTTGGTACTGCTGCATGATGGCGCCCCAGGCTTGGGCCCGCTCGTAAACGGGGATGCCACGGGCAATGGCCCCGGAGATCTCGGGGTTGTCGTCGTGGATGGCGGCGGTGCGGATGACCAACTGGGCGCTTTGCAGATTGTCCGCCGAGTGGCCCACGGTCACGGGAATGCCCAGGGTGCGCAGGTGGCGCACGGTGTCGCTCTCAGACATATCGGACCCCTGCACTTGCAGGCCCATGCCCAGCAGCACCTCGGCCAGCGGGCACATAGATACGCCGCCGATGCCGGACAGATGGACCCGGACGCCGGGGCGAAGATATTCTTTGAAATCCACAGTGGGATGCATCATTTCAGGTAGCCTCCTAAAGACGGTTTTGCTATGGAATTGCATTTTTTCATAACCTATATTATAATACGAATCAGACGGAAGTGCAACAGGAAATGCGCACTTTCATTTTGCCGGAGGGATGGACATGGGCCGAGAGCAGGCGACAAAAATCATAGACGCCTTGGAGCGGGAGGGCTTTCGGGCCTATTTCGTGGGCGGCTGCGTGCGGGACACGCTGCTGGGCCGGGAGCCGGGGGACTGGGACATAGCCTCCAGCGCCAGACCGGAGCAGGTGATGGCGCTTTTCGGAGCCGACACGATCCCCACCGGCTGCAAGCACGGCACCGTGACCGTGCGGCGCGGCGGCGAGAGTTTCGAGGTGACGACCTTCCGCACCGACGGGGCGTATTCCGATGGCCGTCACCCGGATCAGGTGACATTTGCGGGGACAATAGAAGACGATCTGGCCCGCCGGGACTTCACCTTCAACGCCATGGCTATGGACAAAAACGGGCACATTCTCGACCTCTATGACGGAGCCGGGGACCTGAAACGCGGCATCATCCGCTGCGTAGGAGACGCCGGGACCCGCTTCCGGGAGGACGCGCTGCGCATTTTGCGGGCGCTGCGGTTTGCTTCGACTTTGGGATTTACCATCGAGCCGTCCACGGCAGTGGCCCTCCACCGGGAAGCAGAGCTGCTGCAAAAAATCGCGGCGGAGCGGATACTCGTTGAGATGAATAAGCTCCTTTGTGGCCAAGGCTGCCGGGAAATTCTGCTGGTTTACCCGGATGTTTTGGGCGTTTTCCTGCCCGAGCTGCTGCCCTGCGTGGGATTTGACCAAAAAAATGTACACCATTGCTACGATTTATACACCCACACAGTGATGGCGGTGGCGAGCATAGAGCGGTCGCCCATATTGCGCTGGGCCATGCTGCTCCACGATATTAGCAAGGTAAATACCTTTACAGTAGATGAGAGGGGCCAGGGGCATTTTCGCGGCCATCCCCAGGTCAGCGCCACCATGGCGGAGGACATCTGCACCCGCCTGCGGATGCGGAAAAAGGACCGGGAGGATATTGTGACGCTGATCGCCTGGCACGACCGGGACATTCCCGTGACCGAAAAGGGCATCGGCACCGCTGTCCGGGCCCTGGGGGAGGAAAATTTTCGCCGTCTGCTATCTGTGAAGCGAGCCGACAACCGAGCCCAGGCCCCGGAATTTAGCTGGGTCCGGCAGAAAATCGACCAGGCAGAAGCAATATTTGAGACGCTCATGCAGAAGAATAGCTGCCTGCATCTAAAGGATTTAGCTGTAAATGGAAATGACTTAACAGCATTGGGATATAAAGGCCGGGAGATAGGCGTGGCCCTGGAATGGCTGCTTGAGGACGTTATTGCCGGGGAAATGGAAAATAAGCGTGAGGTGCTGCTGGCAGCTCTGGCAAAAAAGAATTGACTACTTCCAAAGGTACAGATAGCCTGTGTCGTGGAGCTGCTTGAGAAAGAGCAGGGCCATGGGAAAGAGGATCATCCCCGTCACGCCGAAGGTACAGAAGCCGATGTACATGGCTATCAGCGCTGGGAGCGGCGGCAGGTCCACCTGGGCGGCCATGACCTTGGGCTCCAGGAAGCTGCGCACCAGGGTGATGACCGCGTAAATAGCCATCAGAGAGATGGCCTTGGGCGTCTGCTGTAGGAGCAGGCACACCACTGCCCAGGGCAGGAGCACAGTCCCCGTGCCGAACACCGGGAGAGCGTCGATGAGGGCAATAACAGCGGCCAGCAGCAGTGCATAGGGCTGACGAACGAGCAGCAGCCCCACCAGCAGCTCCGTGAAGGTGACGCTCAGGAGGATGCACTGGGCCTTGAACCACTTGCTCAGGGTGCTGAGGAGATTGTCTTTCAAGCCGCCCACCTGCTGCCTTTTTTGCGGCGGTAGCTGACGGCGGAGGAAATTCAGGATGGTCGGCAGCCGCGCCGCTGTAAAGAAGATTGCCAGTACAGTAGTTGCTGTAAAAAGAAAAACGGAGGGTATGTCCTTCAGCGCGTCGGCGGCGGTGGTGACGCAGCGGGCGGAAAAGCGGGTGAACCAGGCGGAAAGCTCCTGGGCACCGTCCGAGAGGACCTGCTGCATCCAGGATTGCATACTTTTGGGGCAGGAGGCGCAAAAACGCTCCAGCTGCTCCTGCATGGCGTCAAAATAAATGGGCAGCTCCGAGAGATACTGGGGCAGGGACTTAAACAGCCGCACGGACTGCTGCATAAGGTTCAGGCACAGTACCGTGAGCACGGCCAGCAGCAGCGCCAGCAGGATAAACGACAGCACCGCCGATGCAAACCCCCGGCGCACTCGCAGCTTTTCCCGCAGATAGCAGACCGTGGGCTCCATGAGATAGGCGGTGCCCAGGGCGATAAGAAAGGGCAGCAGCCACAAAAGCACATACCGCACCCCGATCCAGCACAGAAGCAGGAGCAGGCCCCAGTACAGCACCCGGACTATGAAATTGCGGTATTTATCCGACATACTGACCTCCTGGGGAATGGAATTGCCTTGCATACGGGTCCAATATATGCTAAGATAACGGTAAATAACGATGGGCTTTCGGAGGAAACGGCTATGAGCAAGAAAAAATATTATATCGTGTCCGAGGATGCGCTGCCGGAAATTTTTATCAAGGTGGCCGAGGCCAAGCGGATGCTGCAGGTAGGGGAGGCCACGACCGTGGGCGAGGCCGCCCGGCTCATGAACATCAGCCGCAGCGCTTTTTATAAGTACAAGGACGCCGTGCAGCCCTTCCAGGACATGAAGGCCGGGCGCATCATCACCTTTTACGCCCTGCTGAAGGACAACCCCGGCGTGCTCAGTAGCTACCTGTCTATTTTTGCCAATTCCGGCGCAAATATACTGACCATTAACCAAACCATCCCCACCAACGGCTGCGCAGGCGTGACCATTTCTGCCGAGACCAGCGAAATGAAAGAGGGCCTGGAGGAGATGATGGCGGGCATCTCCTCCGCTTTCGGTGTGCTGAAATTTGAGGTCTTGGCGGGTTAATTTAAGTGGAGAAAAATAAAAAAGGGAGCCGAAAGGCTCCCAAATTTTTTGGCTTTTATCGGTTTGGAAAGTGCTTTTGCGGCTCTTGATTGTCCCGAAGAATTTGCTTTGCATAGCGGTCCTCCTCGCTGAAAACGCAGCCGCAGTATTTCTGCATATAGAGCCCCAGCTCCCGGGCCTGCTGCTGGCCGCTGCGAAAGCCCGGCCGGAAGTCCCGGTAGAGGAAGGTCACGCCCCACTTTTTCGCCGCCTGCTCCGCGATCTGCGCCATGAGGTCGTGCTGCTGATAGGGGCTGACAAAGAGTGTGGAGGTAAAGGAATCAAATCCGTTCTCCGCCGCGAATTTTGCCGCCTGGTCCAGGCGCATTGCGTAGCATTTTCCGCAGCGGTGGGCGATATCCTCCGCCACGGCGCAGGTAAATTCCCGCAGGCCGTAGTTTTCCTGGACAATCAGCTCCATGCTGATCTGCTCAGCATAGCCAATGAGTGTGTCCCTCCGGGCCTTATATTCCTGATAGGGATGAATATTGGGGTTGAACCAGTAGGAAACCGGCTCGATGCCCTCGGTGCGAAGCTGCTCCACGCAGGAGACGGAGCAGGGGGCGCAGCAGGTGTGCAGCAGGGTCTTGGTCATGGTTCGTCCTTCTTTCCGGGCTTGATGCGGCGGATAAAATTGCGGAGCTTACCCTCGTTGGCCACGCGGTAAGACCAGTCGGATATGGAGAAAAAGCGTTGGTAGACCTTTTGGAAGGGCTGGGTAATAAAGGCGTCGAAAAAGGCGGCCCGCTCTTTGGGAAAAGCCGTAGGGCGGGAAAGGGCCGGGTTGTTTGCCACAGCCTCGGCCAAAGTGCGCTTTTCCCGGTGCAGGGGGATCATGTCGAAGGTGTGCGCACCCTTGACGGTGTTTATAAGCAGCATGGAGACGCCCAGCTTCTGCTGCTGGGGATAAAAGTCGGCGGGGAGACCCGCGAAAGAGCCCAGGGTCAGGTCGGCCACTCGGTTGGTGTTGCAGCAGGTGCAGTGGTAGCAGGCCGGGCGCAGAAACAGGCCCCGGAACAGGCCCCGGCCATAGTCGGACTTGCCCAGGGGGGCGTCATACCGCCCGCCGCCTTCAAACTCCGCCACAAAGCGGGGCTCGCTGCCCGTGAGCTTCTTACAAAATTGCACGGCGGTGACCTGGCGCTGCTTGATGTAGCGCATAGCGTCCACCACCTTGCTCCACACGCCCGGGGAGGGAACACCGCTGCAAAGGGTGTCCGCCGTGAGAAGAAGCTCCGGGGACTCGCCTAAATATCTGTAAAGTCCATCCACTTGACAGGGCGTGCCGGTAAAGAAAACAGGAGTGCCCCGGGCCAAATAGTAGCGCACCTGCTGGAAGCACTCGCCCATGTCGCTCTGCACCAGCTTCGTGCCCATAAGGCGGGGCAGGTCGTCCTTGCTCTGGATGGCCGTGTGGACCACGCGCATGTCGCCATCCATGGCCGCGCCGAACACCACGCCGCCGGACTCCAGGAAAAAGGCGGCGATGGCGGCAAAAGCGCCGCCGGAGGTGGAGAGGCTGCGCTGGGCCTCGTCCTCGTTCCACACGGCGAAAACCGTGGGGTCAGGCCGCTGCTCCCGGTGCTTCAGGGCTGGGCATATATGGGTGCAGTGTCCGCAGTGGACGCAGGCGTCCGTCACATGGGGATATAGAAAGCCCTCCTTATCGGGCTCCATTTTTATAGCGCCCCGGGGACAGCCGCTGGCGCAGGCGCTGCATCCCGTGCAGTGCTCCTTCGGCGCAAGATGGGCAGACGCGGTAGAGATCATCGTCGTACCTCCGAGTTTTTTCTTTATTATACCACCTCCTTCGGTGCAAAGCAACAGGACCTTTTTCTGCTCCATAGATGAAACTTTTTCCCTGGGCGGCGCCCCGGAAAGAATCAGCCGGGAGACTTGCTATTTCCGGAGGAATCTGTTATACTGTGAAAAGTTAATTGGTGGAGGTTTGCTATGCGTATTCTAGGCATTGATCCGGGCGTTGCCATTGTGGGCTTCGGGCTTATCGAGTCCGACCGGGGCGCGCTGCGGATGCTGCAATACGGTGCCATCACTACCTCCGCCGGAGAGCCCCTGGCTGCGCGGCTTTTGCAGATCAGCCGGGACATGGAGGAGCTGATCGAGGCGTTCCGGCCCGATGAAATGTCCATCGAGGAGCTGTTTTTCTCCAAAAATATCACCACGGGCATCGCTGTGGCCCACGCCCGGGGGGTCATCCTCTGCGCGGCGGAAAAGCACAAGCTGCCTATCTACGAATATACGCCCATGCAGGTGAAGCAGGCGGTGGTGGGCTACGGCCTGGCCGAGAAAAAGCAGGTGATGGACATGACCCGCCGCCTGCTGAAGCTGAAGGCCGTGCCTCGGCCCGACGATGCCGCCGACGCCCTGGCCATCGCCCTGTGCCACGCCCGCAGCGCCACCAGCCTGCTGCGTCGGGCGGACCCGGGCGTGAAGGAGACTGTGTAAAAGAGGAAGAATCCTATGTATTATTATGTGAACGGAACGGTGTCGGAGATCGGCCCCAACCTGGCGGTCATCGACTGCGGCGGGGTGGGCTACGCCTGCGCCACCACCAACTATACCCTGGCCCAGCTCAAGAGGGGAGAGCTGGCGAAGCTCTACACCTACCTCCATGTACGGGAGGAAATTTTCGTCCTGTACGGCTTTGCGTCCCAGGCGGAGCTGAGCAGCTTCAAAATGCTCATCGGCATCTCCGGCGTGGGTCCCAAGGCGGCCCTGGCGATCTTATCCTCCGGGACGCCGGACCAACTGGCCCTGAGCATCGTCACCGGCGACGAAAAAGCCCTCACCGGCGTCCCCGGCATCGGCAAGAAGATCGCCCAGCGCATCATTTTGGAGCTGAAAGACAAGCTGGCCAAGGAGCGGGGCGGCATCGACGCCCGGGTGGGCACCCTTTCGCCCATCTCCACCGGGAGCAAAACCCAGGAGGCGGCCTCGGCCCTGGCGGTGCTGGGGTATTCGTCCCAGGAAATTTCCGCCGCCCTCAAGGGCGTGGACGCGGCCCTGCCTGTGGAGGAAATGATCCGCCTTGCCCTGAAAAAGATGGTGCGCTGAGAGGCGGCACCCAAAGGAGAATGATTCGTGAGTATTGATTTCGGCAACGATATATTTGAAGATTCCCTGGTGTCCACCACCTTTCAGCCGGAGGACAGCGGGGAGCTTTCCCTGCGCCCCCACAGCCTAAGCGAGTACATCGGCCAAAGCAAGGCCAAGGAAAATCTTTCCATTTTCATCGAGGCAGCCCGCCGCCGCACGGAGTCCCTGGACCATGTGCTGCTCCACGGCCCCCCGGGCCTGGGCAAGACCACCCTGGCGGGCATCATCGCCGCAGAGATGGGCGTGAACATCCGCATTACCTCGGGTCCAGCCATCGAAAAACCCGGCGACCTGGCGGCGCTGCTGACTAATTTGCAGGAAAATGATATTCTGTTCGTGGATGAGATTCACCGGCTGAACCGCTCCGTGGAGGAGATTCTCTACCCCGCCATGGAGGATTACGCCATCGATATCATCATCGGCAAGGGCCCCTCGGCCAACTCCATCCGCCTGGACCTGCCCCATTTCACCCTCATCGGCGCCACCACCCGGGCCGGTCAGCTCTCCGCGCCTTTGCGTGACCGCTTCGGCGTAACGCTGCGGCTGGAGCTTTACTCCCCGGAGGAGCTGGCGCAGATCGTCACCCGCAGCGCGGGCATTCTGCGGGTCCCCATAAAGCCCTCCGGGGCCATGGAGATTGCCCGGCGCTCCCGCGGCACGCCCCGCATTGCCAACCGTATGCTCCGCCGCGTGCGGGACTTCGCCCAGGTCAAGGCGGACGGCATCATCACCGACGCGGTGGCGGACCAGGCCCTCCAGGCGCTGGAGATCGACCACCTGGGCCTGGACCCGGTAGACCGCCGTATGCTCCGTGCCATCATCGAAAACTACGGCGGCGGCCCGGTGGGACTGGAGACTTTGGCCGCCACCATCGGGGAAGAGTCGGTGACCCTGGAGGATGTCTACGAGCCGTATCTGATGCAGCTGGGTTTCCTGACCCGGACGCCCCGGGGCCGCTGCGTCACCAAAAAAGCGTATGACCATCTGCACCTGGCCTTCCTGGGCCAAGAGCAGCTTTCACTATAATAATTTGGAGGAAGAATGAGAAATGGGTAAACTTTTCGGCACCGACGGCATTCGCGGCGTGGTCGGTGAGACACTTACGGCGGAGCTGGCCTACCGTGTGGGCCAGGCCATTACCATTGTTTTAACGGAGCAGAAGGGCAGCGCCCCCACCGTCAGCATCGGCAAGGACACGCGCATTTCCTCGGATATGCTGGAGTCCGCGCTGATGGCCGGCATCTGCTCCATGGGCGGCAGCGTTATGCCCTTTGGCACTATTCCCACCCCGGCGGTGGCGTTCCTCACGGTACAGGAGGAGGCGGACGCGGGCATCGTCATCTCCGCCTCTCACAACCCCTATGAGCACAACGGCATCAAAATTTTCGGCGGCCAGGGCTACAAGCTCTCCGACGAGATGGAGGAGAAGGTGGAAAGCATCGTTCTCTCCGGGGAGACCCTGCCCGTCAAGACCCACGATCAGATCGGCATGCGCCTGCACGGCATGCGCCAAATGAAGTCGGATTATATTGACCATCTGCTCTCCACCGTAGACTGCGATATGCGCGGCCTGCGGGTGCTGGTGGACTGCGCCAACGGTGCGGCCTCCGCCACGGCGCCGGGCCTGTTCGGCAAGCTGCCCCTCCACGCGGACTTCATCTTCGACAAGCCTGACGGCGTGAACATCAATAACGGCTGCGGCTCCACCCACATGGAGACCCTGTGCCGGGGCGTGGCAGCAGGGAAGTACGACCTGGGTATCGCCTTCGACGGCGACGCCGACCGCTGCCTGCTGGTGGACGAAAAGGGCAACATCATCGACGGCGACAAGGTGCTGGCCGTGTGTGGCCGCTCCATGCGCAAGCGGGGCATTCTTAA
Source organism: Clostridium sp. CAG:413 (assembly GCA_963650985.1). GTDB lineage: Bacteria > Bacillota > Clostridia > Oscillospirales > Oscillospiraceae > Vescimonas. Next base: position 4,571 of record CAVJNL010000001.1, on the reverse strand, counting down.
TGGCGATGCCATCGTGGCCACGGTCATGTCCAACCTGGGCCTGCACGAATTTTGCAGCAAGGGCGACTATCGACTGGTCTGCACCGATGTGGGCGATCGCCATGTGCTGGAGAAGATGATCGAGTGCGGCTACATGATCGGCGGCGAGCAGTCGGGCCACACCATTTTCCGGGAGTTTGCCACCACCGGCGATGGCGAGCTGACGGCCCTGCAATTCATCCAGGCCTACTGCGAGGCGGGTGTCCCGGCCTCCGAGCTGGTGTCCTGCTGCGTCCAGTACCCCCAGGAGCTGATCAATGTGCCGGTGTCCGCTGTGGGCGGTGTCAAGGAGCGCATTATGGGTGACGACCGCCTGTGGGAGCAGGTGCGCAAGCACGAGGAGGCGCTGCACGGAGAGGGCCGCATTTTGGTCCGCCCCTCCGGCACGGAAGCCCTCATTCGGGTCATGGTGGAGGCGAAAACCGTCGAGACGGCTCATACCGTGGCGCAGACTTTGGCTGATTTCATAAAAACCATGTAATGTTTTGCATGGTATTAACAAATTTTTGCGGATTGCTTGACAATTAATTCATAAAAAAGGTATAATAGCGGATGGACGGATATGTGCAGAGACAGTATAGTGAACTGGAGCAGCTCTCAGACGAGGAGCTGTGCCGGGCCCTGCAAGGCGGCAGCGCCGATGCAGAGGAAATACTGGTCCAGCGCTACCGCAAGCTGGTTCGTAGCTGCGCACACCCCTTCTTTTTAGCCGGGGGCGACAGCGAGGACCTTTTGCAGGAGGGCATGCTGGGGCTGATCAAAGCCATGCGCGAGTTTCGGCCAAACCGGGAAGCCGGGTTTCAAACCTTTGCAGAGGTCTGCATACGCAGGCGGCTGTACTCGGTGATCCGGGCGTCCCTGGCCGGCAAACACAGTCCGTTAAATGAATCCGTACCCCTGAATGCATTTTTGCTTGATGCGCAGCCACAGTACAGTCAATTGGACCCCGAGGATCAGCTGATCGACCGGGAAAAGGCTGCGGCGCTGCTGAATCGAGTGCGCAGTCAGCTTTCCGATTTGGAGATCCGGGTTCTGGATCTGTACCTGGACGGTTGTAGCTGCGGCGAGATAGCAGCCACGGTGGGCAAGCCCTATAAATCCGTGGACAATGCCGTTCAGCGTATCCGCCGCAAAGTAGCGCGGCAAATTTCTTCCGGCGATGTCAGCAATGGCTGAGCGCAATATATTTCTCAAAAGAGAGGGTAAAATCATGTACGAAGATAAGACTTTAGTGTGCAAAGAATGTGGCAACGAGTTCGTGTTCACCGCCGGTGAGCAGGAGTTCTATGCGGAGAGAGGCTTCCAGAATGAGCCCCAGCGCTGCAAGGCCTGCCGCGACGCTCGCAAGAACGCTGCCCGCGGTCCCCGTGAGTACTTCACCGCTACCTGCGCTGCCTGTGGCGGCGAGGCCAAGGTTCCCTTCGAGCCCAAGAGCGATCGTCCTGTGTATTGCAGCGACTGCTTCGCCAAGATGAGAGAGAACGGCTGATCCTTTGCGGATAAGATGCATTAAAACCGGCGCGGATTGCTGCGCCGGTTTTTTTCTTGGTGCCTTTAGGCGTGGAAATAAACCCCCGGTTCTACCGGGGGAAGAAAAATAGCTTTAGCATGAGGCTTTCCGAAGGGAAGCAAATACTTGAAAGTAAACATTTGAGTGAGAAAGAGATGTTGAAAGAATAGGCTTTGCCCGTACCCGTTTACGGGTGGCAGTGCGTGTGATGCGATAATATAATTCGGTGCCCCTTATAGGGGCTATGCCGGTAATAGCCCCTTTTAGGGGCAGGTCAAACCACCAGTTTACTGGTGGTTATGATTTGATAAAAAAATATTGTTGAAAAAGGTCTGCAAACGGGTTATAATAAGGAAACCAAAGATTAACTGGAGGTCATTTACCATGATTGAAATTACCAAAGACACCATCATCGGTGATATTCTCGATGTTGCGCCCCAGACCGCGCCCATTTTCCTGTCCATCGGCATGCACTGCCTGGGCTGCCCCTCTTCCCGCGGCGAGACCGTGGAGGAGGCCTGCATGGTCCATGGCGTGGATTGCGAAAAGCTGCTGGCCCTGGTGAACGAAGAAGCCAACAAGTAAGCAAAAAAACGGCAAGCGCATACGGCTTTGTCCGTATGCGTTTGCGTTTGTCTATATGAGGTAACACATGACGGAACAGTTGCATTTGCAGCCGCGCTTGCAGCTTTTGGCAGACCTGGTGCCCCAGGGTGCGCGCCTGGCGGACATCGGAACAGACCACGGCTATCTGCCGGTCTACCTGCTGCAAAAGGGGCGCATCGCCTCGGCCATCGCCTCCGACATAGGCCAGCCCCCCCTGGACCACGCCCGACGCACAGCGGAGCAATACGGCGTGGTGAGCGGCCTGCGCTTTCTCTGCTGCGATGGGCTCCGTGGCATAGGCCCGGAGGACGCGGATACGGTGGTCATTGCCGGCATGGGCGGTGAGACAATCATCCACATTCTCTCCCAGGCCCCCTGGACAAAGGCGGGCGGTATACTTCTGCTGCTCCAGCCCATGACCAAGCAGGAGGACCTGCGCCGCTGGCTCAACGAAAACGGCTATGCCCAAAGCGCCGAGCGCTTGGTGCGGGACAAGGACTACTTATACCCCGTTTTCACCGCGTTCGGCGGGTCGCAGCCGCCCCTTTCCACGGGCGAGATCTACGGCGGCGTGGATATAGAGGTGGACCCGCTGGCAGGGGAGTACCTGGCAGAGCGCATCCGCCGCCTGGAGCAAGCGGAACAGGGCCTGCGAAAAAGCAGCGAAAGTGAGAATCAACGGCGAGCCGAAGCGCTGAGAAAAATCAAGCAAGCACTGATAGAGAGGAGAGCGGAGCTATGATAACCGTGCGGGAAGTAGAAAATTTCCTATATAATTGGGCCCCGGCCGACCTGGCGGCGGACTGGGACAATGTGGGCCTGCTGGTGGGCGATCCGGACCGGGAGGTGCATAAGATCCTCACGGCTCTGGACATCACCGAGTCCGTGGTAGACGAGGCCGTCCAGACCGGCGCGGACCTGATCGTGGCCCATCACCCGGTGATGAACTGCGCCTGGCACCCGGTGCAGACCCTGCGCACCGACTGCCGCCAGGGCCGCGTCCTCACCAAGCTGGTGGAAAACCACATTTCCGCCATCTGTATGCACACCAATTTAGATGCGGCAGAGGGCGGCGTCAACGATGTTTTGGCCCAAAAGCTGGGTCTTTTGGATACCGAACCCCTGACGGAAGAAAAAATTGGACGGGTAGGCACATTAAATTGTGAAATACCCCTTGTGGACTTCACCCGGTTTGTGGTAAAATCATTAGGATGCAATGGATTGCGCTTTACCGACTGCGGTAAGCCTGTCCGCCGCGTGGCGGTGGGCGGCGGCGCCTGCGGGGGCTATATCGCGCAGGCTATTGCATTGGGCTGCGATACCTTTGTGACCTCAGACCTTCGCTACAACGATTTTTTGGACACCAAGGAGCTGAACCTCATCGATACCGGGCATTTCCCCACGGAGCAGGTCATTGTTCCCGAGCTGTGCCGGCGGCTGCAGGCGGCGTTTTCCGCAGTTTCCGTTTCCACTTCGATCTCGCATAAAAGCGAGGTCATCCAATACTGCATTTGAAGGAGAGAGTAAACTATGTCAGGACATTCCAAGTGGCACAATATTCAGAAAACCAAGGGCGCGGCTGACGCCAAGCGCAGCGCCGCCTTTACCAAAATCGCCAAGGAAATCATTGTGGCGGTGAAGCAGGGCGGCAGCGGCGACCCCACCAATAACTCCCGTCTGGCCACCGTCATCGCCAAGGCCAAGGCCGCCAACATGCCCAACGACAACATTAAGCGCACCATCGACAAGGCCCTGGGCGCGGGCAACACCGATAACTACGAGTCCGTTACTTACGAGGGCTACGGCCCCTGCGGCGTGGCCGTCATCGTGGAGGCCCTCACCGACAACCGCCAGCGCACCGCCCCGGAGATTCGCCACTACTTCGATAAGTACGGCAAGGGCATGGGCGCCCAGGGGTGCGTCAGCTGGAGCTTCGACCGCAAGGGCGTTATCGTCATCAGCAATGAGGACGAGGAGTTGGACGAGGACACCGTAATGATGGACGCGCTGGATTCCGGCGCGGAGGATTTCTCCGCCGACGGCCCTGTGTTCGAGATCACCACCGACCCCGACGCCTTCAACGATGTGGTGGCCGCTCTGGAGCAGAAGGGCTACACCTTCGAGAGCGCCGAGCTGGAGATGGTCCCCCAGAACTATGTGACCATGACCGGCGAGGACGATGTAAAGAGCATGGAAAAGCTGCTGGACATGCTGGACGACAACGAGGATGTCCAGAATGTGTGGCACAACTGGCAGCAGGACTAATTTCACCCGCATAAAAACGCACCCCACGGGGTGCGTTTTTATGCGTGTCAAAAAATCCTCGCAGAGTTTGCCGCCCGCAGGCGGCAAAAAATTCAAATCATTTTCTCTCGCGACATGTGCGTGAGAGAAAATACTTCTCAGGCTGCAAGTG